>DVLP01000225.1 GCA_018715445.1 Candidatus Avipropionibacterium avicola
GGACCCTCACCGACTTCGCCGAGCGGTACGGGATCGACGTGCTGACCGGTCACGCCGGTGGCGCGACGATGTTCGACTCGAACTGCATGCACGCCTCGAACGGCAACGTGACCCCGTACTCGCGGTCCAACCTGTTCGTGGTCTACAACTCGGTGGAGAACGCCTGCGTCGAGCCCTTCGCCGCATCGCGGCCGCGCCCCGGGTTCCTCGGCTCCCGGGACCACACCCCCATCGCCGCCTGAGGCAGGCCGCGCTTCCGCGCGGTACGCCTCCTGCGATCCACGCCCTCCGTGCTGATCGACGCCCGCTGCAGCGGGTGTGGATCAGCGCAGGGGGCGTGGATGCGTTCTGACGTAGGGTCGGAGCCATGAGTGATTCTGCTGGTGGTTCGTTGCGGTGGGGCGTTCTGGGACCGGGCAACATCGCCCACAGTGTCGCGCGGGACTTCCCGCTGGTCGACGGCGGTGTGCTGGCTGCGGTCGGATCGCGCAGCCTGGACCGTGCTCAGGCCTACGCCGACGAGTTCTCGGTGCCGAAGGCGTACGGCTCCTACCGTGAGGTGATCGAGGATCCCGAGGTGGACGCGCTCTACATCGCGACACCGCATCCCCAGCACCTCGAGCTCGGGCTCGCCGGCGCCGCAGCCGGCAAGCACCTGCTGGTGGAGAAGGCCTTCACCGCCACCGTGCCCGGAGCCGAGGAGCTGATCCGCGCCGTCCGCTCCGCCGGGGTGTTCTGCATGGAGGCCATGTGGACCCGCTTCCAGCCGATCTGGGTCGAGACCCGCCAGTTACTGGCCGATGGGGTGATCGGAGAACTGCGCCAGGTCCGCGCCGAGCTCGGGGTGGCGGTCGACTTCGATCCGCAGCACCGACTCTTCGACCCGGCCCAGGGTGGCGGGGCGATCCTGGACGTGGGCATCTATCCGATCTCGTTGGCTCACTGGCTGCTCGGCACCCCGGACGAGGTGCGGGTCACCGGCGCCCAGACCTCCACCGGGGTCGACGGTGAGGCGGCCGTCCTGTTCGGCTACGACGACGGACGGGCCGCACTGCTGCAGGCCTCGGTGAACTTCCCCCTGCCCGGCGGCGCACTGCTGGTCGGCACCGAGGGCTCCATCGAGGTGCTGCCCCGCTTCCACCACGGCTCGACCCTGCTCCTGCGCAACCGCGACGGCGACGTCACCGAGCGTCACCTGCCCTCCCCCGGCGTCGGCTACGTCCACGAGTTCGACGAGGTCCACCGCTGTGTCGCGGCCGGGCTCACCGAGTCACCGGTGATGCCCCTCGACGACAGCCTGTCGGTGCAGCGCCTGCTGAACCAGGCCTGCGAAGCCCTCGGGGTACGCCATCAGGAGGACCGCTCGGTCCTGTGACCGGCACCCGACGGTACGAGGATCGGTCCACCATCGACGGAAGGAAACCCCGATGTTCGTGATCCGAGGACTCGCCCGCGTGACCGGTGCGGCTGCACTGGCTGCGGTCGGCGGACTGCACCTGCTCTGGGCCTCGGGCCCGGCCTGGCCCGCGAAGGACAAGGCCGATCTGGCCGACGCGATGGTCGGGGACCCCGAGGCGCTGCCCGATCCCCTGCCCACCGCCGTGGTCGGTGTCGGAGCCCTCGGCGCTGCCGCAGTCGTCGCCGGGGCCGGTGGCGAGTCCCGGCTGGCACAGGTCGCGCGTCTCACCGTCGCCTCCGGACTGCTGGCCCGAGCAGCCTCCGGCGGTGGCGTGGCCGTACGGGCCATGGGACTGCCCGAGCCCGGGGAACGGGCCCGCCGGATCGACAACCGGTGGATCCGTCCGCTCTGTGCTGGCCTGGGCGCCATCGTCCTGGTCAGCTGCTTGCGATCCCGACCCGACTGACGCACACCCGAGACTGCCGCCCGCCCGAACCGCTCGGAGTCGCCTCCGTCCGCCTCGGATAGGTCTAGCTCGATTTTCTAGCTAGACCCACTCCATGGACATCGCCGACCCTGCCGTTGCTGACCACGTCGTGCTGCTGGACGGTCGCGGTCACCAGATCGGGGTGGCCGACCGCCGGACGGTCCATTCCACCGCCACGCCCCGCCATCTGGCCTTCTCCTGCTGGCTGGTCGCCGCCGACGGGCGGGTGTTGATCACCCGGCGCGCGCTCGGCAAGCGCACCTGGCCCGGCGTGTGGACCAACTCCTGTTGTGGCCACCCCCGACCCGATGAGCAGCTGGACCATGCCGTACGTCGTCGGGTGCACGAGGAACTGGGCGTGGAGCTTGACGAGGTGGTCTGTGCCCTCCCCGACTTCTCCTATCGAGCCGTCGATCGCAGCGGCTTGGTGGAGAACGAGCTGTGTCCGATGTTCCACGCCACGGCGGTCGACGGCGAGCTCTCCCCCGACCCACACGAAGTGGTCGACTGGACCTGGGAGCAGCCCGAGCGCCTCCGACAGGCGATGACGCATGCCCCGTACGCCTTCAGCCCGTGGGCACGACAGCAACTCCCGCTGCTCGGTGACCTGTCGTCTCCCCTGGGGGTGGGCTGATGGTCGTCACCGACACCGCCGTGATCCGGCCCAGCCAGCCTTCGACGCCCCCGCCCTCGACACCCCAGGCTGCCGGGATCCGAGCACTCGAGGACCATCTCCGACTCGTGGACGACCTGGTGCAGGCCCGTCTGGCCTCCGTGACGACGATGTGGGAGGAGGCCACCCACGACAGGGAAGCCCGTCGTGCCGCGGGGGTGCCGTCGATCGACCTGGCGGCGACGATCGACGCGATGGTGAGATCCGGAGGCAAACGGATCCGGCCGACCCTCGCCCTGCTCGGTCACCGGATCGGCGGCGGCCGGGGCCTGCCGACGGATCTGGTCACCCTGGGGGCGGCGTTGGAGCTGCTCCACACCTTCGCCCTCGTCCAGGACGACGTGATGGACCACTCCTCGACCCGTCGTGGTCGACCCACGGCCCACGTGCAGCTCGCCGACCTGCACCGCGAACGCCACGGCGCCGGGGACAGCACCCGTTGGGGCCACAGCATGGCGATCCTGGCCGGGGACCTCGCCCAGGCCGAGGCGCAGGACCTGATGGCCCGGGTGAGCCCGGTGGTACGGCGACACTGGCGCCTCATGGTCGTGGAGTTGCTCCACGGGCAGACCCGGGACCTCACCGGTGCGGCCTGGCGGGAGAGTGACCCCGAGCGCGCACTGACGACCGCGAGGCTCAAGTCAGGTGCGTACACGATCCAACGTCCACTCGAGCTCGGGGCACTGGTGGCCGGAGCAGGTGCCGCCACCCTCGACCCGTTGTCGGAGTACGGCGAACACCTGGGCATCGCCTTTGCGTTGCGCGACGACGTCCTGGGGGTGTGGGGTGACCCGACGCTCACCGGGAAGCCGGCCGGTGACGACCTGATGGAGGGCAAACCGACCCTGATCATGGCGCTGGCGACCCAGCGACTCGGCGACCTACCGCTCCTGAAGCGGGTGGGGACGGCGACACTGACGCCCTCGGACGTGCAGCAGTTGCAACACCTGCTCGTCGAGTGCGGGATCCGCGATGAGATCGAGAACCGCATCGCGAGGCACCTGTCGCGTGGACTCAGCGCGTTGGATCGCTTGCCCAGAACGGATGACGACACCGACACCGACCCGGTCGAGGCGTTGACCACCCTTGCCGGGCGCGTCGCCCATCGCGACTGCTGAGGAGGTGGCTGATGGGATCGGTGGTGGTCATCGGAGCAGGCCTGTCGGGTCTCGCTGCGGCATGTCATCTTCGCGGCGCAGGCCACGAGGTGACCGTCGTCGAACGCAGCAACGCGGTCGGTGGACTCGCGGGGCGCCACGTCCAGGACGGCTTCACCTTCGACACCGGTCCCACGGTGCTCACCATGCCCGAGCTGGTCGACGACACCCTGCGCGCGGTCGGATCGAGCCTGGCGCAGCGGCTCCGACTGACACCACTCGATCCGGTCTATCGCGGTCATTTCACCGACGGCACCACGATCGACGTCCACGCCGACCTCGCCGCGATGACCGCCGAGGTGACCCGGGCCTGCGGCGAGCGCGAGGCGGCCCGCTACCGGGACCACGCCGACTGGCTGGAATCACTGTTCACCTTGGAGTTCAGCCGGTTCATCGATGTGGACTACAGCAGCCCGTGGGACCTGCTCCGGTCTCCGGCGGCCTTGGCCCGGCTGGCCGCGATGGGAGGCTTCGACCGTCTTGCCCGCGTGGTCGGTCGGCGCTTCGACGATCCCCGACTGCAGCGCCTGCTGACCTTCCAGGCCCTGTACGTCGGCGTGTCACCGCAGCAGGCGCTGGCGCTCTATGCGGTGGTGACCTATCTGGACTCGGTCGCCGGGGTCCACCACCCCGCCGGCGGCATCCACGAGGTGCCGCGCGCCATGGCCGCGGCCTTCACCGCAGCGGGCGGGACGATCCGGCTCGACACCGCCGTGACCGGCCTGCTGGGCGTCGCCGCCGGCCGGGTCAACGGCGTCCGGATCGGGGACGGACCGAGCGTCGAACGCCTCCGGGCCGATGCCGTGGTCTGCAGCGCGGACCTCCCCACGGTGTGGCGGAGCTGGCTCGCGGGACGGCGGATGCCGCGTGCGGTCCGGGCCGGCCGGCACGCCCCCTCTGCCCTGGTGTGGCATGTGGGCGTCAACGGCCGTCCCGGGCCCACGGTCCGACACCACAACGTGCACTTCGGCGATCAGTGGGACGAATCCTTCGACGACCTGCTGGACAGCGGTCGACCGATGCGGGACCCGTCACGCCTGGTGACCGTGCCGAGCATCAGCGATCCTTCGATCGCCCCGGACGGCTGCAGCACGCTGTACGTCCTCGAGCCGGTGCCCAACCTGGCCGGAGACATCGACTGGAGCAGCGAGCAGGATGCACTCCGGGACCGACTGCAGCGTTTCCTCGGCGACGCCGGGTATTCGGCGAGCTCGCGGCCTCCCTGTCACCGGACGAGGCAAAGGTCGTGCTCGACTTCCTGCGCCGCGGGCAGCAGATCCTGCAGGACTACGCCGACAACGCGGACGAGTAGCACGACACCGACTCCCCACTCGCCTGCTGCGCCCACTGCGAGGTCAGTGGTCGACGGTCACCGCGCGGCCTGCAACGCCTCCCGGAGCCACCCGGCCGGGTCCGCGGTCCCGGTACGGCTGACTCCGTGGACCACCCGTGATCCGGCACTGTGCTGCAGCAGGCCAGCCACCCGTCCGGCGTCGGCCCGCGCCCGCTGCCGGGGATCCTGTGACGCCGCAGCGGCGTCGTCGTCGCTCGACAACCCGATGTTGGCCCGACCGTCGGTCAGCACGACCACTTCGACCGCGGCCGGGTCCCACGATCGGGCCAGCTCGTCAGCCATCAACAGCCCGGAGGCCAACGGCGTACCACCGCCATGGGGCAGTCGTCGTAACGACGCCCGCACCCGCGCCAAGGACTTGGTCGGTGCCAGTCCGAGCTGGGCACGACGACCGCGGACCAGCACCACGGCGACCCGGTCGCGACGGCGATAGGCCTGGTCCAGCAACCCCAACGCGATCGCCTTGGCCTGCCGCAGGGCATCGCGGCCCATCGAGCCGGAGGCATCCACCACGATCACGGTCAGTCGACCACTGCGGCGACGGCGGTGGGCCCAGCGCAGGTCCTCGGCCCGTGCCGCCACCGAGCCGCCGGCAGCCACCGACCGGGCAGCGACACGTTGCAGGGTGGCGCCCAGCGCGAAGCCGGTGTCGGGCCGCGGGCTGCTGACCACCCTCCCCGTCCGACCACCCACCCGGGTCGCCGTGATCGGCCCACCGCGACCGGTCGGAGCCGCACCCGAGCGATGCCGCCCTCGTCCCATGCCCACACCGGCGGTCGGTACGGGAAGGGGTTCGGGTTCGGCAGTCTCGGACTCCGCTGGATCCTCGGCCATGGACCCATCGGTGCTGGGTTCTTCGCCACTGGGTTCCCCGCTGCCGTGGGGATCCGGGTCGTCCTCGGGTGGCGAGTCCTCGGCCTCCCGGTCGGGACGGTCGGGCTGCTGCTCGTCCTCAGCGCGGGACTGCTCCGGTCGATCGCCCGGCTCCTCGGACTGCTCGGTCGACGGCGGTGGCGGCTGGTCGATCCCGGAACGGGGAGTGAACACGAACCGGTCCAGCAGCCGCAGCGCACCGGCTCGTTCGATCCCCTGCTCGGCCAGCACTCGCGCGATCCGGGTGGCACCGATCTCGACCGGGTGGCACCGCAGGCCGTGGCCGAAGGCGCGCTGCACCACCTCGACGCTGGCCAACGGATCGACTGGCCCGGAAGCCGTGGGGTGGTCCGGCAGGAGTGGGTCCTGCCAGCGCAGCAACCCGTCCCGGCTGTGGGCCAGGTCGACCACCAGGGCACATCGGTCCAGCACCGCCTCGGGCACCTCGTCCACGGACTCCGCGCTCGCCAGCGGGCAGGCCGTCCCGGCCAGAGCACTGGTCTGGAGTGGATCGAGCAGATCGGCGGCCACGCACAGCGTGATCGCCTCCCCGTCGTCACCGGCAGACCACTGACCGGGGTCGGCACCCACGCTGATCCGGCGCACCGGCCGATCGGCGGCAGCGACCAATTCGGTCACCGCACGCTCCCGCAACGCCGCGTCACCGACCAGCAGGATGCCGGCCTCGGGCGCGACACACCACGCCCGGACCACCTCGGCGAAGCCGTCGGGGGTCACAACACCTTCCCCACCAGCTCGGTGATCCTCCGGTCGATCGTGTGCGGGGCGTCGAAGGCCTCGCGGGGGACGCGATGCCGCAGCACCGGGCCGGCACACTGCTGCAGGTGCTCGGTCGTCACCCGTGGCGCCCCCTCGAGCGCGGCGGCAGCACGGGCCGCCATCGTGAGCACCAACTCCCCCCGGTGCCCGATCGCCCCTGCCGCCACACAGATCCTGACCACGGTGCGCATCACGGCTTCGTCGACCACGACCCCGGGCAACCTGTTCCGGGCTGCCCGAAGGGTCTCGGCCAGCGCCGTCTGCTCCTCGGCCCACCGGTCGGCGAAGGCGTACGGATCGTCCTCGTAGGCCAGTCGGCGGTCGATCACCTCGGCCCGCAGGTGTGGATCGGTCAGCGTCGTGACATGGACCGCCAACCCGAAGCGGTCCTCCAACTGCGGTCGCAGCTCGCCCTCCTCCGGGTTGCCCGAGCCGACCAGCACGAACCGGGCCGGATGGCTGTGGCTGATCCCGTCCCGTTCGACCAGGTTCACCCCGCTGGCGGCGACGTCCAACAACACGTCGACCAGGAAGTCGTCCAGCAGGTTGATCTCGTCCACGTACAGCACGCCCTGATCCGCCTCGGCCAGCAGGCCCGGGTGGAAGCGCCGCTCGCCGGCGACCAGGGCGGCCTCCAGGTCGAGCGAGCCGATGACCCGGTCCTCGGTCGCCCCCAGCGGGAGCGTCACGACCGGACATTCCAACCCTGCCAAGGAAAACAGGTCGGCCAGGGCGCGCACGGTGGTGGTCTTGCCGGTGCCGCGGTCACCCAGGGCCAGCACCCCGGCGATCCTGCGGTCGACCGCACACCACAACAGGGCTTGGCGGAACTCGTCCTGCCCACAGATCGCGGTGAACGGGAACGCTGGCTTCATGCGACTCCTTCCAGATGGTCGTCGAGGTCGTCGCGCACCTCGTCGAGACGGTCCGACTCGGATGCGTCGGGTTGCCAGAGCTCGCGGTCGCGGGCTTCGGCGAGGGTGTCGGCCATGGCGCGAACCGCGGCCGGGTTCAACGCCACCATCCGGTCGCGCAGCTCGGAGTCGAACAGGAAGGTCTGCGCCGCAGCGGAGAAGATCCAACCGTCGACCGCGCCGGTGGTGGCCGACCACCCGTAGGTGTTCGACAGCCGTGAGGCCACCTCATGGACGCCCTGGAAACCGTGGCTGAGCATGGCTTCGTACCACTTCGGGTTCAGCATGCGGGTCCGCGACTCGAGCCGGATGGCCTCGTCGAGGTCGCGTACCTTGGCACGGGCAGAGTAGTTGTCGGCGGTCAGCACCCTCGGTCGGCGACCGCCCGAGGCGGCGGCGACCGCAGCGGTCATGCCACCCAGGTGGTCGAGGTAGTCGTCGTTGTCGGCCAGGGACTGCTCGGCACCGTCGATGTTCTGGAAGCTCACCTCGACCCGGGCCATCGCAGCTCGCAACAGTCGTACGGCTTCGCGTCCCTGCATGGCTCCGTAGGCATGACCCTGTCGCCGCAGGTAGATCTCGCCCAGGTCGGTGTCGCTGTCCCAGGCCGAGGCCTCCACGGTGTGGCTGACGCCGGTGCCGTAGCGGCCCTGCAGTGAGGAGAACACCCGGGTGGCGGCCTCGTCGACCGAGATCCCCAGCTCGGTGGCGGTCTCACGGCAGTGCTTGCGCAGGTAGTTGTCCTCGTCGGACTCGTCGAGCGCGGCCACCAGGTGCACGGCCCGATCGAGCAGGTCGAGGGTGGCGGGGAACATGTCACGGAACACCCCGGAGGTGGCGATCACCACATCGATCCGGGGTCGTCCCAGCTCGGACAGCGGGATCACCCGCAGCTGGTTCACCTCACCGGTGCGGTCCGGGTACGGCTCGACCCCGAGCATCGCGAACGCCTGGGCCGGCGCCTCTCCCAGGGTCTTGATGGTGTCGATGCCCCACACCACCAGCGAGACCGTCTCCGGCCATCCGTCCCCCGAGCCCGTCGAGG
>DVLP01000226.1 GCA_018715445.1 Candidatus Avipropionibacterium avicola
ATCGCGGACGGCGGCGTCGAAGTCGAGCGTCGCGTCGAACTCGTCGGTCTCGCGCACCCATTCGTTGAACCCGGTACGGACCTCCTCGCGGGCCTCGGTCCACCGGCTGCTGCCGCCGAACGGCACCAGGGTGGAGGCGACCACGCAGATGCCGCGCGCATGGGCCCGTTCGATCAGGGTGCGGTAGGCCTTGACCAGGTGTGCCGGCTTGGTGGCGTCGTCCCAGCGGATGTCGTTGATCCCGGCCATGATGACCACCGTGCTCACCCCGGGCTGGTCCAGCACGTCACGTTCGAACCGGTGCAGGATGGCGTCCCCGGTGCCGTCGGCCAGCACCTTGTTGGCCGAGATGCCCTGGTTCATGACCGCGAAGCGGTGGCCGTACCGGGTGTCGGCGATGCCGTCGGCGAACTGGTCCGGCCAACGCAGGTTCGCCCCCACCGACGACGAGTGGCCGTCGGTGATGGAGTCGCCGAGGAAGGCCAGGGTGGACACGCCGCGGGCGGCCTCGACACTGACGGTCTCGACCCAGTACCAGCTCGCGATCTCGGTGGTGAAGGAGGACCCGTCCTCGTCGTCGGTCGCATCTCCGCTGTCCGACAGGTACGAGGTCTGCATCGCCAGCCGGTGTCCGGTGATCACCCCGGGGTCGTCGACCACGTGGATGCTGATGGCCAGGGTGGTGTCGGGCGCCAGCTCCCACTCGAGGGGGTCGCTGAGCACTTCCTGCCCGGGCTGGATGGTCACGCTGGTCCCGTCGTCGAACTTCACGACGTGGCTGCTGTCGGCCACCACGGCGGCGCCGGAGTCGTGCAGGGCGACCCGGACCGCGTCGAAGGTGACGGCCCGCTCGCCGTATGCGTTGGACAACGAGATCCGGACGCCGGATCCACCGATACTGGTGTGGACCAGGTTGCGCACGGTGCGGTCGGCCATCTCGGGCGGGTCCTGGATCGTGTACGGGCTGGCGCCCCAGGTCACGACGCGGTACGGGGTGTTCGCGGCGACGGCGTCGGGGACGGGGCTGCTCGCCAGGGTGGAGGCACCGGTGACGGTGAGCAGCAGGCCGAAGGCGAGGCCGAGGGCAGTGAGGAGGCGCGAGCGCATGTTGCTGCGCGTGCGCAAAGCGGGGGGTGTGGAGGCCGACACTGGCATGACGCGCGAAGCTACGCCCCCGGTGGCCGGCAGGTCAAGTCCGGTGTCGTGCCGGCCAGATCCGCCGCGGACCGGCCTTGGTGGCATCGGGTTGGATGGGCGGTGATGAGTGACTGGGATGGAGTGGTCCGGGCCTACGAACGATCGTTCGCGACGATGTGTGCGGGCACGATCGAGCGGCTGCTGGCCGACACCGACGGACCCCGTCTGCTGGACGTGGGTTGCGGCACGGGGGAACTGGCGGCCCGAGCCGTGCAGGCGGGTCGTACGGTGACCGCCGTCGACGCCGAGCCGGACATGGTGGCTGCGGCCCGGGACCGGGTCGACGAGGTCCTGGTGGCGGCACTGCCGTCGCTGCCCTTCGACGACGCCAGCCATGACGCCGTGGTCGCGAACTTCGTGATCAACCACGTCCCCGATCCCCGTGCCGCCGTCGCCGAGCTGGCCCGGCTGGTCGTGCCCGGTGGGCAGGTGGCGATGAGCATCTGGCCCCCGGGTGGGGCCGGCTGGGGGCCGTTGGTCGGCGAGGTGCTGGCGACGGCCGGTGCCGTACCACTGGCGAGCCAGCACCTCCCGCCGGAGCTGGACTTCGAGCGGACGGCCGAGGGCCTGGCGGGATTGGCCGACGCAGCAGGCCTCCAGCCCCGGACCGTGACCGAGCTGGAGTGGCAGTGGCGGATCGGCGCCGAGGACCTGTGGGCCGGCATTGCCGGGGGCGTGGGGGTACCGGGACGGACCTACCAGGCCCAGACCCCGCAGGTGCGCGCCGTGATCGCCGAGGAGTTCACGCGGCGAACCGCGGCTCTGGCCGGTGCCGACGGTTTGCTGCGGTTCCCGAGCCGGGCTGCCTACGTGGTGGCCGAGGCCTGAAAAACGGCGCCAGTACGCCGATTCGGCAAGTTGAGTCAATGAGACTCAACTTGGTCTTGCGTTCTGTGGGCCTCGGTGGCATAGTTGAGTCCGGCCGGCTCAGGGGTCAAGCTTGAGCGGCCTTGACTCAAGGCGTGAACCAACTCGCGGATCGTACGGATCCGCACCTGATCTGGAGGAAACACACATGGCTCGTGCAGTAGGCATCGACCTCGGTACGACCAACTCGGTCGTGGCAGTACTCGAAGGCGGCGAACCGACCGTCATCCCCAACGCCGAGGGCGCCCGCACGACGCCGTCGGTGGTGGCCTTCGCCAAGGGCGGAGAGGTCCTGGTCGGCGAGGTCGCCAAGCGACAGGCCGTCACCAACGTCGACCGCACCATCCGCTCGGTCAAGCGCCACATGGGCACCGACTGGAAGGTCGACCTGGACGGCAAGGACTACCGGCCGCAGCAGATCTCGGCCTTCGTCCTGCAGAAGCTCAAGCGCGACGCCGAGGCCTACCTCGGTGAGGACGTCACCAACGCGGTGATCACCGTCCCGGCGTACTTCTCCGACGCGGAGCGTCAGGCGACCAAGGAGGCCGGCGAGATCGCCGGGCTGACCGTCGACCGGATCATCAACGAGCCGACCGCCGCCGCGCTGGCGTACGGCCTCGACAAGTCCGACACCGACCAGACCATCCTGGTCTTCGACCTGGGTGGTGGCACCTTCGACGTGTCGCTGCTGGAGATCGGTGACGGTGTCTTCGAGGTCAAGGCGACCAAGGGTGACAACCGCCTCGGTGGCGACGACTGGGACGAGCGCATCGTCGAGTGGCTGGTCAAGCAGTTCAAGAACAAGAACGGCGTCGACCTGAGCCAGGACAAGATCGCCCGCCAGCGACTCCAGGAGGCCGCCGAGAAGGCGAAGATCGAGCTGTCGAGCGCGAGCGAGTCCTCGATCAACTTGCCCTACATCACCCTCGGTGAGTCGGGCCCGCTGCACCTCGAGGAGACCCTGACCCGCGCCGAGTTCCAGCGGCTCACCTCGGACCTGCTCGACCGGTGCCGCGTGCCGTTCAACTCGGTGATCTCCGACGCCAACATCGCGGTCCGCGACATCGACCACGTGATCCTGGTCGGCGGCTCCACCCGGATGCCGGCTGTCAGCGAGCTGGTCAAGGAGCTCACCGGTGGCAAGGAGCCCCACAAG
>DVLP01000022.1 GCA_018715445.1 Candidatus Avipropionibacterium avicola
GCGTTCTCCACCAAGTTGGCCAGCGCGGTCACGATCTGGACGTGGTTGCCCACCAGCTCGAGGCCACGCTCCCCGGTGGTGTGCAGGCACACGTCTCGGTTGGTGACCTCGACCCCGACCCGGTCGACCACCTCGGCGAGGACCTCATCGATCTCGACGACCTCACCGGAGGTCAACGGGTCCAGGGCCTGCAGTCGGGAGAGCTCGATGATCTGGCGGACCATCTCGGACAGGCGGACCGATTCGATCTCCATCCGACCGGCGAAACGACGCACCATCTCCGGCTCGTCGGCCGCGTCCTGGATCGTCTCGGCCAGCAGGGAGAGCGCACCGATCGGGGTCTTCAGCTCATGGCTCACGTTGGCAACGAAGTCACGGCGGACGGCTTCGATCCGCAGCGACTCCGTGCGGTCCTCGGCCAGCGCAATGATCAGGTCGGTGCTGAGAGGGGCCACCCGGACCGCATAGTGCACCGTCGCCTGGCCGCGACCCCGCCGTACCTCCAGCTCGGTCGCGATCGAACCGTCCTGGCCACGGACCTGCCGTACCAACTCGAGCAGCGCCGGCTCGGTGATCCGCGCACCGCGCAGCAGGGGCGATCCCACCGCGGTCAGGTTGGCGCACATCACCTCGTCGTGCGGACCGACCACCATGGCCGCCGCGTGCAACACCGCGACCAGGTCCTCGACCTCGCTCGGTACGGTGACCGGACCGGCCTCCAGATCGAGCGGGGGCGCCACCGGGGCACGGGTGACACGCCGGACGAGGACGGTGACGACGACGCCGACACAGAGGCCGACGACCAAGCCGATCACGAGAGCCCAAGCAGGGTGCACGGCGCCATCCTAGGACCAGAAATCGAAGTGCCCCTCACGTTCACCCAAGGTTCACTGAGTGTTCGCGGTACCGCGGCTGCACCGTACGGAAGGGGCTTACGATGGCCGTCAGACCGCCCCGCCGAACTCGAGGTCAGACCAATGCGTGAGTCCTACCGTGAACAGCTCGACGAGATCCTCAGTGACCTCGTCGCCATGTCGGAGCGGATCGCCACGGCCGTCCGGCGCGCCACCCGCGCCCTGCTGCAGGTCGACCGCACCGAGGCCGAGTGGGTGATCTCCAGCGACGAGCAGATCGACCAGATGCGCGCCGACATCGATGCCCGGGCCTTCTCGCTGCTGGCACTGCAGGCCCCGGTCGCCGGGGAGTTGCGGCTGCTGGTGGCGACGCTGCGCATGGTGACCGAGATGGAGCGGATGGGTGACCTGGCTGCCCACGTCGCCAAGATCGCCCGGATGCGCTACCCCGAGCCGGCAGTGCCCGAGGACCTGCGCGGCAACTTCGCACGGATGGCCGAGGTCGCCGAGGCGATGGTGCTGGGCGTGGGACGTGCGCTGCAGGAGAAGGACATCGACGATGCCGAAGCCGTCCAGCAACGCGACGACGAGATGGATGACCTGCGCCGCAGCCAGTTCCGTCTGATGCTCGGCGACGACTGGCCCCACGGGGTCGAGGCCGCGGTCGACGTCGCCCTGCTGGGCCGCTACTACGAGCGGATCGCCGACCACGCCGACGCGATCGCGCGTCGGTTGGTCTACATCGTGACCGGGCAGCTGCCCGAGGAGGACGCCGTCACCTCGTCGTGACGACCTCCGGCCCCGGGGCTGACCACGTGTCCGGGGCCGTTACTTCTTGCCCTGGTTCTTGACCGCTTCGATGGCCTCGGCCGCAGCGGCCGGGTCGAGGTAGCGGCCCTCACCGACGACCTTCATGTCCTCGTCGAGCTGGTAGGCCAACGGGATCCCGGTCGGGATGTTGAGCCCGACGACGGCCTCGTCGCTCAGCCCGTCGAGGTGCTTGACCAGGGCGCGCAGCGAGTTGCCGTGGGCAGCCACCAGGACGGTCTTGCCGGCACGCAGGTCCGGCACGATCTGGTCGTACCAGTACGGCAGCATCCGCTCGACGACATCGGCCAGGCACTCGGTCTGGGGACGTGCCTCGGTCGGCAGGGCCGCGTAGCGCGGGTCGTTGAAGTTGGAGAATTCGTTGTCCTGGGCGATGGGCGGCGGCGGGGTGTCGTACGAACGGCGCCAGATCATGAACTGGTCCTCACCGAACTCGTCGCGGACCTGGGCCTTGTCCTTGCCCTGCAGGTCGCCGTAGTGGCGCTCGTTGAGCCGCCAGGACCGCTTGGTCTCGATCCAGAACCGGCCAGCGGTGTGCAGGGCGGTCTCGGCGGTCCGGATGGCCCGCTTGAGCACCGAGGTGTGGACCACGTCGGGCAGCAGGTTCTCCGACAGCAGCAACTCACCACCGCGGGTGGCCTCGGACCGGCCCTTCTCGGTCAGGTCGACATCCACCCAGCCGGTGAACAGGTTCTTGGCGTTCCACTCGCTCTCGCCGTGGCGGAGCAGGATCAGCGTCGCAGTCATGGTTCGAGACTAACGCGCACCTCGACCGCCGGTGCGGACCAGCCGATGCACTGGACCGCTTCGGCCGATGACCACTGGCCCTGGTGACCACTGGCCAGGGTGGGTGCGTGGAAGACTGCAGTCATGTCTGATGCACGTTCTGCTCATCTGCCGGTGGCCGTGGTCACCGGAGCCTCCAGCGGGATCGGCGCCGCGACCGCACGGATGCTGGCCGCCGGGGGCCACCACGTGGTCTGCGTGGCCCGCCGTGGTGACCGGCTGGCCGAGGTGGTCGACCAGATCAACCAGGTCGACGGGGCCGAGGCCGAGGCCGTGGTGTGCGACGTCTCGCGCGCCGATCAGGTCGCCGCCCTGGCCGACGCCGTCGGTGAGCGCTGCGACCTGCTGGTGAACAACGCCGGCGGCGCCCTCGGCCAGGATCCGTTGTCCGACACCGATCTGGAGCTGTGGGAGGCGATGTATGCCTCCAACGTGCTGGGCGCCGCACGGGTCACCCAGGCGCTGCTCCCGGCCCTGCGAGCAAGCGAGGGGACGGTGGTCTTCGTGACCTCGACCGCGGCGGAGGCCCCGTACGAGGGTGGCGGCGGCTACTGCGGGGTGAAGGCCGCCGAGCGCTCGATGGTCGGTGCGTTGCGACTCGAGCTGAACGGCGAGCCGATCCGGGTGTGCGAGGTCGCGCCGGGGATGGTCCACACCGAGGAGTTCTCCCTGACCCGCTTCGACGGGGACCGGGCCAAGGCCGATGCGGTCTATGCCGGGGTCCCCGATCCCCTGTCGGCCGAGGACGTCGCCGACTGCATCACCTGGCTCGCCAGCCGACCCGCCCATGTGAACGTCGACCGTCTCGTGGTCCGGCCGCGGGCGCAGGCGGCCAACCACAAGGTGCACCGGGTCACCTGATCAGGACTCGCTGGACGTCGGGGGCGCTTCGGGTGGTCGGAGGTGGTCGAAGGCCGCCAGGTTGGCCGTGGACTCGCCCCGGTCCAGGCGCCACTGCCACTCTCGGCGGATGCTGCTGGCGAACCCGAGCTCCAGGATCGTGTTGAAGCTGCTGTCGGCGGTCTCGGCGATGATGCCCAGCAGCTCGTCGACCAGGTCGGGGGTCACGACGGCGACCGGGATCCGGCCGCACAGATGGATGTCGCCGTGGCGGTCCAGGGCGAACCCGACCAGGGCCAGCCGCAGGTTGCGCTCCAACAGCCAACGGTGCACCGCCTCATGGTTCTCCTCGGGCCGCCGGGCGACGAAGGCGCGCACATTGACCGTGTGGCGGCCGACCTCGAGGGCGCAAGCGGTGGTGAGCTTGCGGGCTCCGGGCAGCGTCACCGTGACCGTGTGCGCGGAGCTGCGCGTCCAGTCGAGACCGAGCCCGTCCACCGACCGTTCGATCACCCGAACGATGGCGTCGCTGGAGGCGGGACTCATGCCGCCATCCTCACCGCTGCCGGACCACCGGGCAAGTCCTCTCCGGCGCAGGCCAGCAGCAGGGATGGGACAATCGTGGCCATGGGGTCGTCGCTCTACCGCCTGCATCTCGGGCCCGGCTGGCGTACCGCCGCGCCCGCAGCCGTACGGGATCGGGTGGCTGGACGCACCGTCGTGGTGACCGGCGCCTCCTCCGGGATCGGCCGTGCGACGGCGGTGGCATTGGCCTCGGCCGGTGCCCAGGTGATCGGACTGGCCCGCCGCAGCGAGTTGTTGCACGACCTGGCCGATGAGCTTCGTGGGCTGGGGAGCACGGCCGAGATGATCACCTGTGACCTGACCCGTCCCGAGGACGTCGACCGGGCCGTGGCCGTACTGGCCGAGCGTCCCGTCGACATCGTGGTGTCGAATGCCGGGCTGTCGTTGCACCGCACCGTCCGGGCGAGCCGTGACGCCTGTCGCGACCTCGATCGCAGCGTGGGCACGAATCTGACCGGCCCGGCGCACCTGTTGGTCGGGCTGGTGGAGCAGATGCTCCGACGCCCGGACGCCCACTGGGTCCACAGCGGATCGGTGAGTGCACTGGTGCCTACCCGCGGGTGGGCCTCGTACGCCGGATCCAAGGCAGGCTTCGACGCCTGGTGGCGGGCGGTGGCGTCGGAGCTCGGCGGACGGGACCGACACCTGTGGACCAGCATGATCCACTTCCCCCTCGTGCAGACCCCGATGAGTTCACCGACCTACCGCACCCAGTGGGCCCTGACCGCTGAGCAGGCGGCCTCGGTGGTACTGGCCGCTCTGGTGCGGCGACCACGGACCTTGGCCCCGTGGTGGGCCCGGATCGCCGCAGCCGGTCAGGCGTTGGCCCGGTGATGGTCGGTCTGCCCTGGCCGGTGAGCGTACGAGCCGCCGTCCGCCACGGCATGAACCTGGCTGCGCTCGCCGAGGTGGTGACGGCCGGTCCCGGCGATGACATTGTGCTGGTGGACCGATCCGGGCCGATGTCGCGGCGCGACCTGGTCACTGCTGTGGCGGGATCGCCGACGCCGAGCGGCCCGTTGGTCACGGTGGAGGGCCACCACGACCGTTCCAGTGTCGTGGCTTTGTTGGCAGCCGGGATGCACGGTCGCGATGTCGCCGTGGTCCATCCGGGTGTCGAGAACGCTGTGCAGGCAGGGATCTCCGGGAGGGCAGGGATCGGCGCACCACGTGGGCGGGTCTGGCTCGGCACCACCGGCACCACCGGCACACCACGCCAGAGTGCCCGACCCCGTTACGGCCCCGGACTGATCCGACCGGTCGCGCACCTGTGGCGCCGCTGGTTGCGTGGTCGCCAAGGACCGGTCCTGGTGTTGCCCGGACTCGACCACGGGTACGGCCTCGGGTTCACCCTGGCCAGCCTGCTCCTGGGTCGTACCGTGCTGCTGCCGCCGCGCGGCGAACCTGCTGCCCTGGCAGGGATCGTGGCCGACTGGTCACCGGTCGTGGCGGTCGCGGTACCTCCGCAACTGCTCTGGTTGACCGAGCTGCAGCAGTGGTCGCCCGAGGTGGTGGTGACCGGGTCCTCTCCCCTGTCGGCCGAGGTCCAGCAAACCGCCACGACACGGTTCGGCCCGGTCCTGCACAACCTGTACGGCAGCACCGAAGCCGGTTTCGCGACCATGGCCGACCCGGCCGACCTGGCGCGACGCCCCGGCTGCGTCGGTCGGGCACTTCCGGGGATCGGGGTCCGGGTGGTCGACGGGCGGGTCGTGGTGCACAGCCCGTTCGCCACCCACCGCGGTCGTTGGGTCCCCACCGGTGACCACGGCCACTGGGAGGACGACCTGTTGGTGCTCGACGGCCGGGTGGACCGGGTCGCAGTGGTCAACGGGGTCAACGTCGACCTCACCGAGGTCCACGCTGCCCTGACCGCGCATCCCGCGGTGGAGTCGGTGACAGTGACCGCCGATCCCGATCCGGTGGCCGGCGAGCGGGTGCGGGCCGACGTACGGATCTCGGAGCCGGTCACGGCAGAGGCACTGCAGGAGTGGGTGCACCGGACCGTCGGCCCACGGGTCTCAGTGGCGATGTCGCTGCATCAGCGCGACTCCTGACGCACCCGTACCTTCTTGGTGAACTCGGAGATGAACAACTCGCGGACCTGATCGTTGTCGATCATGCCCTCGGAGTTGCGCAGCTTCCCGCTGGCGACCTTGGCACAGACCACGGCCCAGGCCTGACCCATCGCGAAGGTGAAGGTGCTGGCCACCCCGGCACCGATCGCACCACCGGCTGCGGTGCCGACACCGGGCACCAGCTTGAGCAGCCCGGTGAAGGTCGCTCGTCCGACCTGGGTCGCCGCCGTCGTCGACGCGACCGCGAGCAGTGCCGCCCGCTCGAACTTGATCTTGTAGATCTGGGCGATCCGGGCCATCATCCCGAGCTGGATCGGCACCAGAATCGCCGCATCGGAGAACGGGATCGGGCTGGCCGCGGCAGCGGCGGCGGCACCAGCGCCGATCACGATGTGGCGTTGCGCCTCCGCCCTCTTCCTCTTCGTGTCAATCTGCTGCGCCGCGATGAGGGCCCCGTGGACTGCTT
>DVLP01000227.1 GCA_018715445.1 Candidatus Avipropionibacterium avicola
GGGCAGGTGTCGGTGATCAGCTATGACGACGAGGTGGCCGCCACGAACCCGATCCCGACGACAGCCGTGGCCCCGGGGAAGTACGCGATGGGGCATCGTGCCATCGACACCCTCGTGCGGCGGATCGAGGATCCGGATCGTCCGTACGAGTCGACGCGACTGCTGCCCGAACTCAAGGTCCGACAGACGACAGGTGCCCCTGCCGTTTGATCCCTCAGTCGGTCAACAGCTCAGTCGGTCAACAGGGCGTCGACGAAGCCCTCGGCCTCGAAGGGGGCCAAGTCGTCGGCACCCTCCCCCAGGCCGACCAGCTTGACCGGGACGCCGAGCTCGCGCTGGACCTGGACGACGATGCCGCCCTTGGCCGAGCCGTCGAGCTTGGTGAGCACGATGCCGGTGACGTCGACGACCTCGGAGAAGATCCGGGCCTGGGTGAGGCCGTTCTGGCCGGTGGTGGCGTCGATGACCAGCAGCACCTCGGTGACCGGGGCGACCTTCTCGATGACGCGCTTGACCTTGCCGAGCTCGTCCATCAGGCCGGTCTTGGTGTGGAGTCGACCCGCAGTGTCGACCACGACCACGTCGGCCTCACCGTCCACACCGGCCTTGACCGCCTCGAAGGCGACGCTGGCAGGGTCGGCCCCCTCCTCACCGCGCACGGTCGGGACCCCGACCCGCTCGCCCCAGGTGGCGAGCTGCTCGGCGGCGGCAGCACGGAAGGTGTCGGCAGCGCCGAGGACGACGTCCTTGTCCTCGGCGACCAGCACGCGGGCGAGCTTGCCGACGGTGGTGGTCTTGCCGGTGCCGTTGACCCCGACGACCATCACGACAGCGGGGTGCTCGAGCGAGGCATTGGTGGCCAGGCTGCGGTCCAGGGTGGGGTCGACCAGCTTGACGAGCTCCTCACGCAGGATGTCGCGCGCCTTGTCGCTGCCGGCCACGCCCTCCACCCGCAACTTGGTGCGCAGGGCCTCGACCAGTTCAGTGGTCGGGCCGACACCCAGGTCGGCGGTCAGCAGGGTGTCCTCGAAGTCCTCCCAGGTCTCGTCGTCGATCTGGTCGGCCGAGAGCAGGGCCAGCAGGCCACGGCTGAGGGCGTTCTTCTGACCGGCGAGCCGGCGACGCAGCCGGACCAGACGGGAGGCCGGGGGCTCGGGCTCCTCGAGCTCGGGGACGGTCTCGGGCTCAACCTCGGGCTCGACGGTCGGCTCGGGCTCGGTGACGGCTTCCGGCTCGGCGGTGACGGCCTCGGACTCCCGTTCCGCGACAGCGACCGAACCGGTCGCCGAGTCCTCCTCGTCGGTGTCGTCGAGGGTCTCGGTCAGCTCCGCAGGCTGCTCGGCTCGGGTCAGCTGCTGGTGACGGCGGTACGACACCGCGCCGATCCCCAGCGCGGCCAGCGCAACGACAGCAGCGATGACCAGGAACAGGATGGTCAGGTCCATGTGGTGTCAGGGGCCATCGACCCGAAGGTCCTCGGTCCCCGCCTCCTCTCGTTCGACACGTGCCGGATCGGCACGAGTCTTCCAGCCCGAGGACGGTTCCGTCGACTCGGGTCGGCGTGGGCGGTCAGCGGTGCCGATTGACCAGGCGCTCGAAGCGGGCCGGGACCTCGGCCTCACCGTTGAGGTGTTGCTTCGCCCGGGCGAGGCGCTGGGTGAGTTCGGGGTGACGCCCCGTACGGGCATTGCCGTCGGTGCCGATCATCACGATCATCATGACCACAGCAGCAACACCGATGATGAGGAACATCGCGATCATGGCCATCCACACGGGTCTTCGGCCCTTTCTCCCCTGAGTACCAACGGAACGGGAAGGTGGACCCGGCCCCACGACGGGGATGAGTCACACCGTTGTCACCTGCCCAATTCTGCCGCTGCGGACTTGACAACCCAACTCGGACCACACCGGCGCAGTGGGATCTTGATCACAGTGTGACCAATCAGGCCGAACGCTCCTCCTCGAGGCGCTGGCTGATGACGGTCGAGACACCGTCACCGCGCATCGTCACGCCGTACAACGAGTCGGCGATCTCCATGGTCCGCTTCTGGTGGGTGATCACCAGCAGCTGGGAGTTCTCCCGCAGCTCCTCGTACAACTCGAGCAGTCGGCCCAGGTTGGTGTCGTCGAGGGCCGCCTCCACCTCGTCGAGGATGTAGAACGGGCTGGGGCGCGCGATGAACAGCGACACCAGGAAGGCCACCGCGACCAGGGAGCGTTCACCACCGGAGAGCAGTGAGAGTCGCTTGACCTTCTTGCCCGGGGGCCGGGCCTCCACGTCGACGCCGGTCGTCAGCCACTGTCCGGGGTCGGTCAGCACCAGACGCCCCTCGCCCCCGGGGAACAGCCGGGAGAAGACCCGCTCGAAGGCGGTCTCGACATCGGCGTACGCCTCGGCGAACACCTGCTGGACGCGTGCGTCGACCTCCTCGATGATCCCGGCGAGGTCGGCGCGGGTCTTGCGCAGGTCCTCCAGTTGCTCGGCCAAGAAGGCGTGCCGCTCGGTCATCGCGTCGAACTCCTCGAGGGCCAACGGGTTGACCCGTCCGAGCTCGCGCAGGCCCCGCTCGGCCCGACGCAGCCGCTTGGCCTGTTCGTCGCGGACGAACGGCACCGGCTCGGGACGCTCGTCCTCCTCGGTCACCGGTGAGCCGTCGGGCATCACCAGGACCGGGACCAGCTGGTCGGGTCCGTACTCGCTGACCAGGACCTCGGCCTCGAGCCCGAGCTCCTCCATCGCCTTCTCCACGATGGCGTCGACCCGCATCTGCTGCTGGGCGCGGGCCAGCTCGTCACGGTGGGCGGAGTCGACCAGCTTCTGCATCTGCTCCGACAGGTCCTTGGCACGGGTCCGCACCTCGGCGAGCGCCCGCTCGGCCTCGGAGCGCTCGGCCTCGGCCTCACTGCGTTGCCGGGCCGCGATCGCCAGCGAGGCATCGATCCGCTGCAACACGAGCTCGGCGGCGGCACCGACCTGTCGGGCGGTCCGGGCCTCGGCCAGCAGTCGCTCCCGTCGCGCTGCGGCTCGGGCACGGGCCTCCCGTTCGGCAGCGGCCGCACGGATCAGGGCGTCGGCCCGACCCTGCAGTCCCCTGGCCCGCTCCTCCACGGTCCGCAGCGCGAGCCGCGCCTCCATCTCGGCACTGCGGGCCAACCTGGCCTGCTCGGCGAGCTGGTCACGGGCCTGCGGATCGGGCTCCTCCTCGGCCTCGTCACTGGCCATCTCGAGCCGTTCCTCCAGCTCGGCGAGTCCGGCGGCATCCTCCTCGCGGGACTGCTCGGCGGTGCTGATCCGGGCCGCGAGCCGTTCGGCCTCGTCCCGGGCGCCGTTGGCGACCGAGTTGAGGTGACCGAGCTCCTCGGCGATCGCGGCCATCTCGGCGTCGGACTCGTGCAGCCGGGCCAGGGCGACCTCGACCCGCGTGGTCGCCTCCGCGTGGCGCTGCTGGACCTCGGAGCGGGCGAACTGCAGCCGGTCCACGGTGTGGTCGGCCTCGGCGAGGCGGCGCTCGGCATCGTCGACGGCGGCCTGGACCTCGATCAGGCTCTGCTTGTTGCCCGAGCCGCCGGCGGTGAACCAGCTGCTCACCACGTCACCGTCACGGGTCACCGCGGTGACGTCGGGCAAGTCGGTGGCCAAGCCCCGCGCCGCGACGAGGTCGTCGACCACCGCCACCTTGCGCAACATCCGCCGCACTGCCGGGCCCAGGTCGTCACGGCAGGTGACGACCTCGGCGGCATAGCGGGCCCCGGCCGGCAGGCTCGGCCAGGTGTCGATGTCCTCGACGGAGCCCTCCCGGCCGGCGAGCAACATGCCGGCGCGGCCCAGGTCCTCGGACTTCAGGAAGTCGACGGCCGCGACGGCCTCGGACACCCCGGCCACCGCGACGGCCTCGGCCGCACTGCCCAGGGCGGTCGAGACCGCGGTCTCGTAGCCGGGCTCGACCTGCAGCACCGCAGCGACCTGACCGAGCAGGCCGGCGACCCGATCGTCGGCGGCCAACAGGGCGGCCCCGGCGTCCTTGCGCTCCAACCCGAGCTGGAGGGCCTCCAGACGTGCGGCCAGGGCGCTGCGTTCGGCCCGGGCGCTCTGCTCCTTCTCGGTCAGCTCGGCGACCTCCGCGTCGAGCACGGCCAGGGCCTCGGAGGCCTCCTCGTGCTCGGAGTCGAGGCTCTCCTCGCCGGAGTCGAGCCCGGCCACCCGGCTCTCCAGTGCGGTGAAGTCGCGCTGGGCACGGGCAGCCCGCTCCTGGGCGGTGGTGTGGGCCTCGGTGAGACGGCCGATCTCCTCCTCGGCGGCGCCGGCCCGGGCCCGCAGGCTGTTGACCTGACCGGCCAGCCGGGCCAGACCCTCGCGACGGTCGGCGGCCGCCCGCATCAGGGCCGACAGCCGACGGTCCTCGACCTGGTGGGCCTCCTCGGCGGAGGCACGGCTCTCGGTGGCCTCGGCGAGGCGCTCGTCGGCCGCCAGTACCTCGGCCTCCAACTGGGCCTCCTCGGCAGCCACCTCCTCCGCCTCGGCCTCCAACTCGTCGGGGTCGCGACCGGTCTCCTCCTCGGGACCGACGTCGGCGGCGTTGCGGACCCGCTCGTTGGCGATGGAGATGGTGGTCGCCACCCGCTCCCGCAGACCGGCCAGTGCGTACCAGGTCTCCTGGGCACGACTCAGCGCCGGACCCGAGGCCCGGACCGAGTCCTCGGCTGCGGACTCGGCGGCCGCGACCTCGGTGAGCGCGGCCTCCACCTCACTGCGGCGTTGGGTCAGGGCCTGCTCGTCGGCCCGTTCGGACTCCAGCGCCAACTGGGCCTGGACCAGGTCGTCGGCCAGCAGGCGGGCGCGGGCATCGCGGACATCGGACTGGATGGTGGCCGCCTTGCGGGCCACCTCGGCCTGCCGGCCCAGGGGCTTGAGCTGGCGGCGGATCTCGGCGACCAGGTCCTCGAGGCGGTTCAGGTTGGCCTGGGTCGCCTCCAGCTTGCGCAGCGCCTTCTCCTTGCGCTTGCGGTGCTTCAGGACCCCGGCAGCCTCCTCGATGAACCCGCGCCGTCCCTCGGGGGTGGCCTGCAGGATCGAGTCGAGCTGGCCCTGGCCGACGATGACGTGCATCTCGCGGCCGATGCCGGAGTCGCTGAGCAGGTCCTGCACGTCCAGCAGGCGGGCGGCATTGCCGTTGATGGCGTACTCGGAGCCGCCGTTGCGGAACATGGTCCGCGAGATCGTGACCTCGGTGTAGTCGATCGGCAGCGCGCCGTCGGTGTTGTCGATGGTGAGCACGACCTCGGCCCGACCGAGCGGGGCCCGCCCGGAGGTGCCGGCGAAGATGACGTCCTCCATCTTGCCGCCACGCAGGCTCTTGGCGCCCTGTTCGCCCATCACCCAGCTGAGGGCGTCGACGACGTTCGACTTGCCCGAGCCGTTGGGACCGACCACACAGGTGATCCCGGGCTCGAACTCGAGCGTCGTCGAGGAGGCGAATGACTTGAAGCCTCGCAGTGTGAGGTTCTTGAGATACATCACAGTCCCCTCTCGCCGGCTGGTTCGGCGGGCGCCTCGTCGATGGTGGCCTCGTCGGCCACGGTGTCAGCAGTGATCCCCCGTACGGACCGGAAGGTCCAGAGCTTGTTGATCAGGAACGACAACGGCACCGTGACCATAATGGAGATCAGCGCTGCCCAGTAGTAGGGCGTGCGCAGGCCGGTCGACTCGTCGAAGATCGTCCGGTCGAGGGCGATCGGCGAGGTCGGGTTCATCAGCAGGGTCTGCACCCCGAGCCCGATCACCTGGGCGGTCGCCCCGACCGCGAGGAAGGGGCCGAACTCGGCCCACCACTTGGCATGCTTGCCGCTGCGGAAGGTCCAGATCCGGTTGAGCTGGAAGTTCGACAGGTTGGCGACCAGGAAGGCCAGGGTGGAGTAGACGTGATAGAGCCGGACGCTGAAATCGGTCAGCGGAATCGGAGCGACGATGTCCTCCGGGTGGGGGCCGATCTTGTTGCACAGGAACACGATGAACAGGTTCACGAGCACGCCGGAGCCGCCGACCAGGCCGAACCGGATCAGCATGAGCCAGTTGTGGCGGTGTCGGACGAACAGAAAGTCTTGCAGTCGCTTCACGATGGGAACCAAGATAACCGCTCACACCGCTCCGATAGCCAATCGACGAGCCCGTCAGCGCAGATGGCCACGGCCGTGATCGGTGGTCGAGCCACAAACGCTCAGGCGCAGACCTCGGCGTCGGTGCGCCACCGGTTGAACCCGGTCGGCCGCTCGAGGGACACCCGGGCCCGGGCCTCCAGCCAGGACTGGGCCCAGGCATCAGGGTCGGTGAGCACCGCGGACGGGTCGACGGCGCTGCGGGCGACGAAACCGGGGAAGGCATCGCGGCCGGAGGGCTGCCCGGTCGGCTGGTAGCGCAGATCGAAGCTCCACCGCAGCCGGTCGCTGGTGTTGCGATGCGCGGCGTGCGGAGTGCGCCGGTGCATGAACAGCACGTCACCGGCGGCCATCGGCAGGTCGACGGTTTCGCCGAGCAGGTGGGTGCCCGGGATCGCCAGACCACCGATCCCGCCACGGCGCTGGCCGGACGGCGAGTTGCCCGGGCAGTGCGGCAGCAGGCCGCTGCGGTGCTGGCGCGGCTTGACCATCAGGCAGCCGTTGTCGCGGTCGGTGTCGCCCAACGGGAGCCAGACGGTGATCATCTGGGTCTGGTCGGCCTCGGCAGTGACGACCCCGTTGTCCTGGTGCCACGGCGTGGCGACGTTGCGGGGCCGGCCGGTCGCCGGATCAGGCGGCATCAGCTGCTCGGGCACCTTGAGCCGGACGTGCTGGACCGGGTTTGACCAGATCTCGGGCCCGATCAACGACTCGATGACATCGAGGATCCCCTGATGGGTCAGCAGCGAGAACACGGCCGGACCGGTCCAGAACGGGGTGTCGGGCTTGGTGGAGGCCTGCGGCAGCGAGAAGTCGAAGTGCTGGGTGTGGTCCTTGCCGGTCTCGGCGAAGACCGCGGTCACCCGGTCAGCGAACGGCAGGTCCTCGTAGCGCTGGCTGAGCTGGCCCTCGTCCACCAACCGGTCGACCAGGCGGTCGAGCACACCGGCGTACTCGGTCATGATCGGGGCCAGGTCGCTCTCGCGGTCCAGCAGTCCTCGGACCACCAGGTAGCCCTCGTCGGCAAACTGTGCGGTTTGGTCAGCGGTCAGTGAGCCCGCCATGACATCCCCTTGTCGTCGTTCGACCCTCGTCGCTGTGTCGGGTCCCGGCCAGCCTAGCCGAGTACGTGAGGTACGCCGTA
>DVLP01000228.1 GCA_018715445.1 Candidatus Avipropionibacterium avicola
GACCGGGATCCGTTCCTCGGTGAGGCGCTTGATCGCCGGCACCAGACCGACGGTGGACACCGTGATCCCGCGGGCACTCATGGCGAACCCGTCCGGGCTGGGAGCCACCATGGTCCGTACGGCTTCGAGCACCGCCTTGTAGTTGGCCAGCGGCTCGCCCATGCCCATGAAGACCACGTTGTTGACCCGGCGATCCCCCTCGGCAGCCCGGCGGCGCATCCCGTCGGCGACCTGGCACAGGATCTCCGCGGTGCTCATGTTGCGCTGCAGCCCACCCTGACCGGTGGCACAGAACGGGCAGGCCATGCCACACCCGGCCTGCGAGGAGACGCACATCGTCGTCCGGTTCGGATAGGTCATCAGGACGCTCTCGACCAGGGCGCCGTCGTGCAGGCGCCACAGCGTCTTGACGGTGTCGCCGTCGTCGCAGGTCAGGTCACGGACCCGGTCCAGCAGGGGCGGGAAGAACTGCTCGGCCAGCTCGCCGCGCAGGCTGGACGGCAGGTCGGTCCACTGCTGCGGGTCGTGCTCGTGGCGGGCGAAGAACTGGGTCGACAGCTGTCGGGCGCGGAACTTCGGCAGGCCGGCCCGCTGCACCGCCTCGATCCTGGCCTCGGGATCGAGGTCGGCCCAGTGGGTCGGTGGCTTGCCACGCCGCGGCGCCTCGAAGACCAGGGGCAACTGCTTGCCCGGTTCACTCAGTGGTGGACGGGATTCGGACATCTCAGCCTCCCGGGACGAGCAGGTACATGACCAGCCAGGCGGCCGGTGCGGCGAGCAGCAGGGAGTCGATGCGGTCCATCACACCGCCGTGGCCGGGGATGAACGAGCTCATGTCCTTGATGCCGATGTCGCGCTTGACCAGCGATTCGACCAAGTCGCCGCAGGTGCCGACCCCGACCATCACCAGGGCGAGCACCGGGCCGACCCAGAAGTCGACCCGCAGCACCAGGATGCACAGCGTCGTCGACACCGCGACAGAGAACAGGATCGAGCCGACGAAGCCCTCCCACGACTTCTTGGGGCTGATCACCGGAGCCATCGGATGGCGGCCGAACAGCACGCCGGCGACATAGCCCCCGATGTCGGAGAAGACCACGGCCGCGATGAACACCACGACCCGTCCGACCCCGTTGTCGCCGGCCAGCATCAGCGCGACGAAGGAACCCAGCAGCGGGACGTAGCCGATGATGAACAGGCTGCCGCTCGCGTCGCGGACGAACCCGTCCGGACCGGAGCGCATCCGCCACACCAGCGCGGCGATCACCGTCAACGCCAGGGTCGACAACATGATCGTGGTGCTCGACGTCGAGGCCAGCAGGGGTTGCTTGGCCGCGAGGTAGGAGACGCAGATGATCGCGACCGTGCCGACACAGATCGGCACGATCGCGGTCCGGATCCCGAGCCGGGCCAGGGCCTGGTGCAGCTCGACCGCGCCGAGGGTCAGACCGAGCGCCACCAGGATCACGAAGCCCCAGTGGAAGAAGGCGAGGGTGAGCACCACCACGGCGCCCAGTCCGACGCCGACGCCGATGGCTGCGGGCAGGTCACGACCCGCCCGCCCGTAGTCGGGTGGCGCGTCGGGACCGGCGGTGGAGTCGGGCATCAGACCTCGAGGAGCTCGGCTTCCTTGCCCTTGAGGAGTTCGTCGACCTGGTCGGTGTACTTGCGGGTGAGCGTGTCGAGCGACTTCTCGGCCCGGGCTCCCTCGTCCTCGCCGACCTCGGAGTCCTTGACCAACTTGTCGATGGCGTCCTTGGCGTGGCGGCGCGCGTTGCGGATCGAGATCCGGGCCTCCTCGGCCTTGGTGCGGGCCAGCTTGATGTACTCCTTGCGCCGCTCCTCGGTGAGCTCGGGCAGCACGATGCGCACCAGGTTGCCGTCGTTGGCCGGGTTGACGCCCAGGTCGGAGTCACGCACGGCCTTCTCGATGGCGTTGATCGAGCCCTTGTCGAACGGGGTGATCACGACCATCCGGGCCTCGGGGACCTGGACCGTGGCGAGCTGCATGATCGGGGTCTGGGCTCCGTAGTACTCGGCGGTGATCTTGGCGAACATCGCCGGGTGGGCCCGGCCGGTGCGGATCGCGGCGAACTCCTCCTTGGCGAAGTCCACGGAGTCGTCCATCTTGAGTTCGGCCTCGTCCATGATGTCGGAGATCACGATTGTTCCCTTTCGTGGGTGATGGGGCGCTGGGTTGGCGGCGTCGTGCGGTGGCAGCGATCAGGGGATGGTCGTCCCGATCTTCTCCCCCGACATGATCCGGGCGATGTTGCCGTGGTCGTCGAGGTTGAAGAAGACGAGCTTGAGGTGGTTGTCACGGGCCAGGCTGACCGCCGTGGCGTCGGCCACCTTGAGGCCACGGGAGAGGAACTCGTCGTAGCTCAGGTGGTCGAAGAGGGTGGCGTCGTCGTACTTGTTGGGGTCCTTGTCGAAGACGCCGTCGGCGCCCTGCTTGGCGATCAGCAGGACCTCGGCGCCGATCTCGAGCGCACGCTGGGCGGCGACGGTGTCGGTGGAGAAGTAGGGCATCCCCGAGCCGGCCCCGAAGATCACGACCCGACCCTTCTCCAGGTGGCGCTCGGCCCGACGCGGGATGTACGACTCGGCGACCTGGCCCATCGTGATGGCGGTCTGCACGCGGGTGTCGACCCCGGCCTTCTCCAGGTAGTCCTGCAGGGCCAGGCAGTTCATCACGGTGCCCAACATGCCCATGTAGTCGGCCCGGTCACGCTCCATCCCGCGCTGCTGCAGCTCGGCACCGCGGAAGAAGTTGCCACCACCGACCACGATCGCGATCTGCACCCCGGACCGGGCGACTCCGGCGATCTCCTTCGCGATGCTGGCGACCACGTCCGGGTCGACGCCGATGCTGCCGCCTCCGAAGGCCTCACCGGACAGTTTCAGCAGAACTCGGCGATAGGCAGGCATGGCAACTCCTCGGTCGGGCGTCGGGCGTCTCGCCAACTCTACCGGTCGGACACGCCAGCGGCGCATCGACGTACGGTCAGGCCCATGAACGCCACCGCACAGGCCACCGCCCGCGACCGTCTGGAGCAGGTCATGGGCCCGTTCCCGTTGCCGACCGGTCACCGGGAGGCACCACCGTACGAGCTCGGCGAGCAGGTCAGCGCCGACGACCACGTCCGTACCGAGATCCGGTACGCCCACCCCGACGGCAGCCAGGTCGCGGGCTACCTGCTCCGTCCGAACGGCCCGGCACCGGAAGGTGGCTGGCCGGCTGCCCTCGCCCTGCACGGCACGCAGTTGGAGCTGGGCTCACGCACTGTGGTCGGGCTGGGCGGCAAGGCGCACCGTGACTACGCGCTGCGCCTGGTGGCCGACGGCTGGGCCGTGCTCGCCCCGCACTACCCGACGATGGGTGGCTACGACCCGGGCTTCGACGGTTATCGCAGCGGCACGATGAAGGCGATCACCGACAATGTCGTCGGGCTCGACCTGTTGCTGTCACTGCCCGAGGTCAACGGCTCGGCCGCGCTGGCGATGGGCCACTCGCTGGGTGGGCACAACAGCCTCTACACCGCCTGCTTCGACCCGCGGATCCGGGCCGTGGTGACCAGCTGCGGGTTCGACTCCTTCCAGGACTACCAGGGCGGCGACCTGACCGGATGGCTGCAGCAGCGCTACATGCCGCACCTGGCTGACCAGGATCCGCCGGCGTTCGACTTCGACGACGTGTTGACCGTGCTGGCCGACCGCGCGGTCCACGTCACCGCACCGCTGCACGACGACAACTTCTCCTGGCGCAGCGTGGACCGGCTGGTGGTCGCCACCGAGGACGCCCGGCAGCGCGCGGGCGGGCGGATCGTGGTGCGCCACCCGGACTGCGCCCACGACTTCCCCCTGGAGCTGCAGGCCGAGGCGATCGCGTTCGCGCGAGAAGCCCTGTCCGGCTGAGGAGCAAGTGCTCCGGACATGACAACGGGCGCCACAGGATCACTCCTGTGGCGCCCGTCTGTGTCAGGGCGGGCTGTGATCAGCCGGCGGCCTCGAAGCGGACGAACCGGGTGACGGTGACCCCGGCGGCGGCGAGCTGCTTGCCGACGGTGGTCTTGTTGTCGGTCACCGACGGCTGGTCCAGCAGGCAGACATCCTTGAAGAACCCGTTCAGGCGTCCCTCGATGATCTTCGGCAGGGCGGCCTCCGGCTTGCCCTCCTCCTTGGCCGTGGCCTCGGCGATGCGACGCTCGTTCTCGACCGTCTCGGCCGGGACCTCGTCACGGTTGAGGTACTGCGGGCGCATGGCGGCGACCTGCATGGCCGCGGCCTTGGCAGCGCCCTCGTCGTCACCCTCGTACTCGACGAGCACGCCGACCTGCGGCGGCAGGTCGGAGGCGCGGCGGTGGAGGTAGACCACGGTGGTGCCGTCGAAGTGGGCGGCCTTGGCGACCTCGAGTTTCTCGCCGATCTTGGCGGCGAGTGCGCTCACGGCCTCGCCGACGGTGCCGTTGTCCAGAGCGGCGGCGTTGACGGCGTCGACGTCAGCGGCCTTGGCCGCGTCAGCGGCCTGGACGATGCGGTCAGCCAGCGCGATGAACTCGTCGTTCTTGGCGACGAAGTCGGTCTCGGCGCCGAGCTGGATCAGCGAGCCCCCGGCGGAGGCGACCAGACCATTGCTGGCGTCCCGCTCGGCCCCGCGCTTGGCGGCCTTGGCCTGGCCGGACACCCGCAGGATCTCCACGGCCTTGTCCACATCGCCGTCGGCCTCGGTGAGGGCCTTCTTGGCGTCCATCATCCCGGCGCCGGTGGCGTCGCGGAGCTTCTTCACGTCTGCAGCGGTGATCGCCATGTGTGCAGCTTCCTCTTCTCGTACGGGGTGGTCTCAGTTGCCGGCGTCAGCGGCCGGTGCGTCGGCGGCGGGCGCCTCAGCAGCGGGAGCCTCAGCGGCGGGAGCCTCAGCGGCAGGGGCCTCGGCAGCAGGAGCCTCAGCAGCAGGAGCGTCGGCGGCGGGGGCCTCGGCCTTGTCGGCAGCAGCCTTGTCGTCACCGGCGAGCAGCTCGCGCTCCCAGTCAGGCATCGGCTCGGCCTCCTCACCGGTGGCCTCACCACCGGAGCGGACCAGCAGGCCGTCGGCGACGGCGTCGGCGATCACCCGGGTGAGCAGCGCGACCGAGCGGATCGCGTCGTCGTTGCCGGGGATGGCGAAGTCGACCTCGTCGGGGTCGCAGTTGGTGTCGAGGATGCCGATGATCGGGATCCGCAGCTTGCGGGCCTCGTCGACGGCGAGGTGCTCCTTCTTGGTGTCGACGATCCAGACCGCAGCCGGCACGCGACCCATGTCGCGGATACCGCCGAGGGCTTTCTCCAGCTTGTCCTTCTCACGGCGCAGGCCGAGCAGCTCCTTCTTGGTGCGACCGGATCCGGCCACATCGTCGAAGTCCATGCTCTCCAGCTCCTTGAGGCGCTGGGTGCGCTTGGAGATGGTGTTGAAGTTGGTCAGCATGCCGCCGAGCCAACGGTGGTTCACGTAGGGCATCCCGACGCGCAGGGCCTGCTCGGCGATGGCCTCCTGGGCCTGCTTCTTGGTGCCGACGAAGAGCACCTGGCCGCCGCGGGCGACGGTGTCCTTGATGAACGCGTAGGCGCGATCGATGTAGGACAGCGACTGCTGCAGGTCGATGATGTAGATGCCATTGCGCTCGGTGAAGATGAAGCGCTTCATCTTGGGGTTCCAGCGACGGGTCTGGTGCCCGAAGTGGACGCCGCTCTCCAGGAGCTGGCGAGTGGTGACGACGGCCATGGCCGTATCCTTCCTTGGTCGACGCATGCTTGCGCCGCACGGTTTTTCCGGTGACGAACCCTTCGTCACCGCCTGATGGAGGAGCACCCTCGTCACCTCTCCTTGCGGAGAGGACCGTGTCCGTTGATGCGCGCCGCCTGCGGCGCTGATCCCCCATGCGAAGTCGGTCCGGCCATCCCCACCGGCGGTGGGCACGACAAGAACCGCTGTCGGCATCCTATCGGCTGGATGACGTGCGTTCCAACTCGTTCGCGGGCGGTGCTGTGGGCCGAGTTGTCCACAGGCGGATCGCGCCCCGACGCTGTGTCCACAGATCCGTGATCGAGGCTGTGATCGGGTCCGATCGGCGCGCACAGTCGATGCCATGGGACGAGTCGATGCCGTGGGGCGAGTCGTGGCCGCCGTGGTCCTGGGGCTGCTGAGTCTGGGGCTGCTGGTGCCTGCAGTGCCAGTGCCGCAGGCACGGGCGGCGCCGGTCGAGGTGGGATCGTCGGGCGTGTGGCCGTTGCCGGGCCCACGGCAGGTGCTGCGCGGCTTCGAGCCACCGACGACACCGTGGGGTGCGGGCAATCGCGGGCTGGACCTGGCCGGTGTCGCAGGGTCACCGGTCCGTGCGGTCGCCGAGGGGACGGTGAGCTTCGCCGGCCAGGTCGGTGGTCAACCGGTGGTGGTCGTCACCCACGGCGCGCTCCGTACCACCTACACCCCGGTGCGGGCCGAGGTCGCCGTCGGGGCCCGGGTCAGCGCCGGCGATCGGATCGGGCGACTGGAGGGCAGCCACTGCCCGGACCAGCCCTGCCTGCACCTGGGGTTGTTGGCCGGCGAGGACTACCTCGACCCGTCGGTGCTGTTCACCACGGCCACCACGGGCAGATCCGGTCGTGACGATCCGGTGCGGTTGTTGCCCGAGGACGTCGTCGACCAGGTGCGGCGACGGGCTGCCCAGCGTCGGTCATCAGGTGGATCGGTGCCGGGTTCGATTCGGGGTGGTGCCGGGGCGCACGGCTTCGTGCTGCCGGTGGTGGGCCCGATCAGTTCGGGCTTCGGGATGAGGACCCATCCGGTGACCGGGGTCCACAAGCTGCACGACGGCACTGACCTGGCGGCGAGCTGCGGGACGCCGGTGGTCGCCCCGGCCGACGGTGTGGTGCGGACGGTGGATCACCATCCGGCGCTGGGCCTGCGGGTGGTGATCGACCACGGCGAGGCCGCGGGTCGACAGGTGCAGACCGGTCTCAACCACCTGTCCGCCCAGGATGTGACGGTGGGCCAGCGCGTGGTGGCCGGGCAACTGGTCGGGGCGGTGGGCACCACCGGTTGGTCGACCGGGTGCCATCTGCACCTGATGGTCTGGCTGGACGGGCAGGTGGTCGACCCGATGACGTGGTTCTGAGAGCGAGTGCCGGGTCGTGGTGCCACTTCGTGGTTGCGGCTCAGGCGCGCGGGTGGGCCTGGCGGAAGGCGGCACGCAGCCGTTCCGAGGTGACATGGGTGTAGAGCTGCGTGGTGGCCAGCGAGGCGTGGCCGAGCACCTCCTGGACTGCGCGCAGGTCGGCCCCGCCCTCCAGCAGGTGGGTGGCCATGGCGTGGCGCAGGCCGTGGGGGGCGACGTCACCGGTGCCGGTGGCGGCGGCGCGCCGGTGCACGATCCGCCGCACCACGCGCGGATCGATCCGCCCGCCGCGCTCACCGACGAAGACGGCCGGTCCGGCCTGCTCGGCGACCAACTCGGGACGCATCGCGATCCAGGCGGCCAGTGCACTGCGGGCCGGTCCCCCCATCGGGACGGTGCGCTCCTTGTTGCCCTTGCCGAGGACCCGGATCGTGGCGTGGCCCTCGTCGACGTCGCCGAGGTCGAGACCGCAGAGCTCGGAGACCCGGATACCGGTGGCATAGAGCAGTTCGAGCATCGCCCAGTCCCGTACCGCGACGGGGTCCTGTGGATCGACCGGCTCGTCGAGCATCTGGGCCACCGCCGGGGCGGTCGGGGCGTGGGGCAGGCGACGGCCGGTCCGCGGCGCCTTCAGGGTGGCGGCCGGGTCCCGCTCGATCCGGCCGGTGCGTTGCAGCCAGGCGAAGAACACCCGGGCGGCCGAGACCCGCCGCTGCACGGTGGTGCGTTCCTGGCCGCGGGTGGTCTGGTTGGCCAGCCAACTGCGCAGGTCCCGCAGCTGGGTGCCGGTGAAGTCCTGCTCCCCCAGCCGCTGCAGGTGCGCGGCCAGTTGGCGCAGGTCGCCGAGGTAGGCCCGTACGGTGTGGGCCGACAGGTTGCGTTCGTGGACGAGGTGGTCCTCGTAGCGTCCCAGGACCGCGACCATCTGCTCACCCAGCTCGGGCTCACCGGTCTCGGGAGCGGGGTCGTCGGTCATGGCTCCACGATCCGTGCCGTCCGGGCCTGCGGCAAGCCAACACACCGCAGCCGGTGGGCTCTATAGTCACCGCCATGGACTCCTCTGTCTCGGCGAACCCACTGTCGGCCTCCCGCCTCGTGGTCGGCGCCTACACCAGTGAGATGGACGGGACGGCGGTCGGGCTGAGCTCGTACCAGCTGTCATCTGACGACCCGTCGGGACTGGTCGCGCGCCCGGTGGTCGAGATGGCCTCCCCGAGCTGGGTGGTGGCCCATCCGAGCCAGGACACGGTCTATGCGATCGGCGAGCAGGATCCGGCCCAGGTGCACGCCATCGGCATCGGCGAGGACGCGACCCTGACCCCGCTGAACGCTTCGGCGCTGTCTGACGGGGCCGCCTGCCACCTGGCGATCACCGAGGATGCGCGGCACCTGGTGGTGGCGCACTACGGCAAGGGCTCGGTGGCCAGCTTCGCGATCAACCCCGACCGTACGGTCGGCGAGCAGATCGATTCGTACACCTTCCACAACTGGACCGGCCCGGACTGGGCGCGCCAGGCCGGACCGCACGCCCACCAGGTCGTGATGGACGGTGACGGCTTCTGGATCCCCAACCTGGGCGGTGATGTCGTCCATCGGCTGAGCCTGGATGGCGACGGCAGGTTCGTCAGCTTGGTGGCTCCGGTCGAGCTGCCGGCCGGCAGTGGACCCCGCCACCTCGTGCTGGTCGGCGACCTGATGGTGGTGGCCTGCGAGTTGTCGGCCGAGCTGTGGGTCGGCCAGCGCGACGGTGACACGTACCGTCAGGTCGCACTGGTCCCGTCGACCTACCGTGACCGTCGCGCCGAGCCCCGGATCTATCCGTCCGGGATCGGTGCGCGCACCACCGAGCGGGGCACCGAGGTGCTGGTGGCCAATCGCGGCTGCGACACCGTGGCGGCGTTCGACCTGGACCTGACGACGGGGGAGCCGACGCTGCGGCAGGAGTTCGCCACCACCGGGTGGCCGCGAGATCTCAAGGTGCACGGTGATCGGCTCTGGATCGCCGGGCAGACCGGCGACCGGATCGCGACCTATGTGGCCGATCCGACCAGCGGTGAGTGGAAGCCCGACTTCGCGTTCGACGCGGCGACGCCAGCCTGTATCCTGCTCCTTCGATGAACGACGACACCACCACCCCGCCTCCCGGTCCGGTCCGGGTCCCCGCCAAGCTCACCAACGGCGGCACCGTCCTGCCGATCGTGCGCTGGGGCACCCCGGTGATGCATGCCCGTACCCGACCCGTCACCGAGTTCGGCGATGCGCTGCACACCTTGGTGCGTGACATGTTCGCCACCATGGAGGCGGCCGAGGGCGTCGGACTGGCCGGCCCGCAGGTCGGCTCCGACCTGGCGATCTTCGTCTACGACTGCCCCGACGACGATGACGTGCGCCACATCGGCGTGGTGTGCAATCCGGTGGTCGAACTGCCCGAGGGACGCGACCGTCGCCTCGACTCGACCGAGGAGGGCTGCCTCTCGTTGCCGGGCGGCTACCAGCCCCTGGCCCGGCCCGACCTGGCGACGTGTCGTGGTCAGGACGTCGACGGCAACGACATCGAACTCGTCGGGACCGGCCTGTTCGCGCGCTGCCTGCAGCACGAGACCGATCACCTGTACGGCACCGTCTTCGGCGACCGCCTCACCGCTCGGGCCCGCAAGAAGCTCTACCAGCAACACGAATCTCTGGTCGAGAACTACCCAGACGACTGGCCCGTCAGCCCCAAGCTCGTCGAAGGCGAGCCCCGCCGCGGCCGACGATCCTCCGCCTCCGCCTTCATCGCCGAGTAACCCACTCCCCTCGAGGGACCACGTCCCCGAGCCCGTCGAGGGGCCTTGTCTGATCGCCTGAATCAGACTTGTCAGTGGCGACCTCTAGAGTCGTACACATGATCGAAACAGGGTACTGGGGCGACCCCGGAGTCGTTGCCGTGCCCGACCTCGATTCAGACGAGTCGGCCGCCTGGGACGATCCGCCCGAGCCCGAGATTGATGCTGCCATGGCGGCCGACCAACTCTCGCAGGGCCGTCACCACCGCCGGGCGGTCGACTGCGACGAGTTGATGTGGATCGCAACCTGGGCCGACCTGCACCCCGGCCCTGACACCCCACCCTCGCTGCCCGGCGCCGAACGTGCCGTGACCCTCGGAGGAGACGGCACCCCGGAAGTAGCTGAATTCTGCACCGCTGAGTTGGCGGTCTGCCTCGGCGTCAGCCCCGGGATCGGGCGGGCGATGATGGCTGATGTCCTGGACCTGCGCCACCGACTACCGCGCTTGTGGCGTCGTGTGGTCCACCGTGAGGTCGAATCCCGCCCGGTCTGTCGGATTGCTGCCATGACCAGGGTCTTGTCCCGCCAGGCGGCCGCGTTGGTGGATGCGGCGGTGGTGGAGTTGGTGACGACTTTGCCGTGGCGTCGGTTGGAGTCGATCGTGTGGGCCAAGATCATCGAGGCCGACCCAGAGTTGGCGGTGAAGATGGCCGATGCCCGCAGGTATCGCAAGAAGGTCGTGATCGGCGAATCCACCCCCGAAGGTCTGTCAACGGTCTGGGCGTGTGTGGAAACCGCCGACGCGGTCTGGCTCGACGCGATGATCGAACACCTCGCCCGACGCCTCCAAGCCCACGGTGCACCCGGCACCCTGGATGATCTCCGCTCCCGCGCACTCGGGTTGTTGGCCCGTCCCGCCGAGGCGATCCAACTCCTGGCGGCCCCGTTGCCCGGACTGGTGCCACCGAGGCCCAACGACAACGCCACAGCACAGGGCGACACGGGGCAGGGCGGCACCGGGCAGGGCGACTCCGATCAGGAGGCCACGGGACGGGAGCAGACCGCCGGTGCGGATGACTCCGGTCTGGTCGCGATCGGGCGAGCCAGCATCGAACAACCCGCCACCGGCAATCGCGGGTCCAAGCTACCCGAGCTCGTGCACACGTCCCCCGAGCCCGTCGAAGGGCACAAGCTGGCCGGACTGGTAGCAGAGTCGGGCTGGGAAGCACGAGCACGACTCCTCCCCGAATCAGGCGTCGGATGGGCAGTACGGAAGTGGTGGAACGAAGTTGGCTGCCACCAGAACAACGACAACCAACAGCTCCAGAACCCAACCACACAACACAATCCCCACGACGCCGATCCGCACCAGGCTGTGCTCGACGTTCCCGAACCTAAGGGTCCCGGCCCGAGCGGGACGGGGATGATCGATGATCCCAGCGAGGATGCCGAACCCCGCCTGGTGAATGAATCCGGGATCTGGATCCAACAGTCCGACACCATCTGGACCGCACCCCCCTGACCAAACCGGCCGGCCCGACGAACATCGCGAACCCGCACAGCGGGGACCTCTACCCGAGACCGCAGCCGACATCGTCGACGCCCTACGTGAGATCCCGGTCGAGAAGCTCCGCCCCCAAACCGTGCTGAACGTGCACGTCAGCTACGAAGCACTCACCGCTGGCACCGGCGTCTGCCGCATCGACAACCTCGGACCCCATGTCCTGCAACTCGTGCAAGCCTGGCTGGGCCGCAGCACCGTCCGACTCAACCCCGTCATCGACCTCCCAGCCGGGATGATGCAGGTCGACAGCTACGAAATCCCCCAACGCCTCCGCCAACACCTCGACCTCCGCATGCCAACCAGCGTGTTCCCCTGGTCAGCCTCGCGAGGCCGCCTCGACCTCGACCACACCCAGCCCTACGACACCGATGGACCACCCGGACAGACCCGAATCGGGAACCTTGCCCCACTGGCACGGTTCGAGCATCGGCTGGTCACCCACGGCCGATGGTCACGGCGACAACCCGAGCCCGGGACCGTACTGTTCCGGGCGCCCCACGGCCAGATCCTCCTGGTCGACCCCAACGGCACACACGCCCTGGCCGACAACGCCTTCGCCCAACACGTGTGGAACGCCGCCGCGCCCAACAGTGGTCAGTCCGACCTCGTCGCATAGAAGGCCACCGCGGTCGCTGCCGCGACGTTCAGGGAGTCGACACCGGCTTCCATCGGGATCCTGACCCGTAGGTCGACCTGCCGGGCGGTCCGTGGATCGACCCCGGCGCCTTCGGTCCCGAAGATCATGGCCAACGCGCCCAGGTCCCGCCCGACCAGGTCGTCCAGGGTGATCGCATCGTCGGACAGGGTGAGCGCTGCCGTCGTCCACCCGTGCTCGCTGAGCAGGTCGAGCGTCTGCGGCATCCGATCCGTCCGGGTCCACGGCACGTTGAAGACATTGCCCATGCTGGTCT
>DVLP01000229.1 GCA_018715445.1 Candidatus Avipropionibacterium avicola
CGGGCCATCTGCGGCAGCGCTGGGCGCGCAACGCCGGCGGGCTGCTGCTGGTGACCCACGACCGCTGGTTCCTCGACGAGATCTGCACCGCGACCTGGGAGGTCCACGACCAGCGGGTGGAGCCCTTCGAGGGTGGCTATGCCGCCTACGTGCTGCAGCGCGTCGAGCGGGACCGGATCGCGGCCGCCACCGAGTCGAAGCGACAGAACCTGATGCGCAAGGAGCTGGCCTGGCTGCGCCGTGGCGCGCCGGCCCGTACCTCGAAGCCCAAGTTCCGCATCGATGCCGCCAACCAGCTGATCGCCGACGTCCCCGCGGTCCGTGACCGGATCGAGCTGGAACGACTGGCGGTGGCCCGTCTCGGCAAGGACGTGGTCGACCTGGAGGACGTCTCGGTCCGCTTCGGCGAGCACGAGGTGTTGACCGACGTGACCTGGCAGATCGCGCCGGGGGAGCGGACCGCGATCCTGGGGGCCAACGGCAGCGGCAAGTCGACGCTGCTGGGGCTGGTCTCCGGCACCCTCCAGCCGACAGCCGGCCGGGTCAAGCGTGGCCGAACCGTACGGCTGGGGATCCTCGACCAGCAGTTCTCGCAGTTGGCGAGCATCGGCAGCGACCGGGTCCGTGAGGTGCTCGCGCGGACCCGGACCACCTTCCCGATCGACGGCAAGGACTTCACCCCGGCGCAGTTGCTGGAGCGACTCGGGTTCTCCCGGGCCCACCTGTCGGCGCGGGTCGACGACCTGTCCGGCGGGCAGAAGCGGCGCCTGCAACTGCTGCTGTTGTTGTTGGACGAGCCGAACGTGATCCTGCTCGACGAGCCGACCAACGATGTCGACGCCGACATGCTGGCGGCGATGGAGGACCTGCTCGACTCGTGGCCGGGCACCCTGATCGTGGTGTCCCACGACCGTTACCTGGTCGAGCGGGTCACCGACCAGCAGTACGCGATCCTCGACGGCCACCTGCGCCATGTGCCCGGCGGGGTGGATCAGTACCTCGAGTTGCGCCAGCAGCGGGCCACGAACCGTTCCCTGACAACGAAGAAGGCGACCCCTGCCGTCACTTCGCCACCAGGGCAGGAGAATGTCGACGACAGCGCGGAGCCGGCGAGATCAGCGCTGTCCGGGGCCCGACGTCGTGAGGTGGAGAAGGAGGTGGCCTCGATCGAGCGCCGCCTCGACCGACTGGCTGCCCGGGTGCAGGACGTCCACGACCGGATGGCGAGCCACGAGCAGGGCGACTACGAAGGCCTGCAACGCCTGGCCGACGAGCTGCGCACCGTTGAGTCCGAGGCCGCGGAGCTCGAGGAGCGCTGGATCGAGTTGTCGGAGCAGCTCGACTAGTCCTGCTTGCCGCCAGGTCAACGGCATCCTGACGGGCCTGCACCCCCAGCTTGCGATACAGGCTTGCTGCCTGTGCTTCACCGTGATGAGCGCGACGAAGGTCCTGGCGGCGATCGTGCGCAGCGTTGCCCCGGTGGCCAACTCACCGAGCAGGGCCTCCTCGCGGGGAGTCAGCAGCACCGGGGTCAGGACATCCCCGAAGGGATCGGCGTCGAGGAGGTCGACACCCAAGTCGATGCCGGCATGGGCGCGGTGCTCTTGCCACCGTCGGGTGTGCTGCGAGCACGACGAGGTCGGCTTCGGCCTCGTCCAGGAGCCGGTTCAGTCGGGGACGATGCAGATGGGCCTCAGGGAGTGGGGGGCACACTCGATGTCACGCCCTGATCCTACTCGGCCCGATCCGGTGCGGTCCGCAGTCCCGGAGGCCTCTCAGCCCCAGACGATCTTGCTGTAGCGGCGCGGCTTCCAGGCCTTTCCGTCGTTGTAGTACGGATAGCCGGTGACCTCCTTGGCCACCGCGCCCGAGCTGCCGCGCTCCTCCAGGGTGTACATCGCGGTCCGCGCAGTGTTGGCCCAGCCGCAGAACAGCAGCGTGTGGTAGTCGTAGCAGTTCAGGATGTCGCCCGGCAGCAGACTGGCCTTGGAGATCACCGAGGAGATCTGGTCGAGGGTCCGGGTGGAGTACGCGGTGGTGGCGTGCCAGGCATTGGAGACCAGGCCCGAGCAGTCCTTGCGGTAGGTGCTGGAGTTGTTGATGTCGCGGTGCCACGGACGGTTCCGGCTGTAGTCCAGACCGATGTTGGGCCAGTACGCGCCGCGCTGGATGACCTCGGTGCGACGGATCGAGCCACCGATGCTCGAGGTGCCCAGGCCCACCACACGGGTGATGCCCATCTTCGACATCGTCAGCGGCCCGGCCTTGCCGTCGGCCTCGAGTCCGTTCTTGGACTGGTACGACTTCACAGCGCTGGTGGTGGCGTCGCCCCACGAGCTGTCCATGGTCGCGCCGGCCTTGTTCTGGACCAGCGAGACCATCGCGGCCAGGACGGACTGGGTGATCGCCCCGGCCTTGCCGTCCTGGACGAGACGATGGTCAGCCTGGAACTTCACGACGGAGCCGGAGTAGCCCAGTCCGTTGAGGTTGCGCTTGATGCGATCGGTCGGCATTGCTGCGTGGGCGTTGATTCCGCCGGTCAGACCGGCCGTGCCGAGGGCGAGGCCACCGATGGCGGCACCATGGAGGAACAGACGACGAGACGTCATGGGGACGAACCTTTCCGAGTTGGGGGACTTGGGTCGGAACCGGCGGGTCGTCGGCGACGCCGCCACGACTCATACTTGCCCATCCTCAACAATTCGTCCAGACCCCGTACGCGATCGAGTCCGTCTCAGGCCAGGTTCAGCCCCGG
>DVLP01000230.1 GCA_018715445.1 Candidatus Avipropionibacterium avicola
ACTGGTTGTTCTGGCAGAAGAACACCACAGGCGCCTGGTACGAGGAGGCGAAGACGAAGGACTCGTTGACGTCGCCCTGCGAGGTCGCGCCGTCGCCGAAGTAGCAGATGGTGGCCGCATCCCGCTCGGGATCGTCGTTGCCGACCTCGCCGTCGGCCTCGATCCCCATCGCATAACCGGTGGCGTGCAGGGTCTGCGAACCGATGATGATCGAGTACAGGAAGAAGTTGCGGTCGTACGGGTCCCAGCCACCGAGGTCAGAGCCACGGAACATCGACAGCAGCTGCAGGGGTGGGACCCCGCGACACCAAGCGACCCCGTGCTCGCGATAGCTGGGGAAGACCATGTCCTGCTCGCGCAGCGCACGCCCGGAGCCGACCTGAGCGGCCTCCTGCCCCAGACAGGACGCCCACAGCCCGAGCTCGCCCTGACGTTGCAGCGCGGTGGCCTCGGCGTCGATCCGGCGGGTCATCACCATGTCCCTCAGCAGGCCACGGATCTGCTCGTCATCTCCGCTGTATCCGAAGTCGGGGTGGTCAACCCTCGTGCCCTCCGGTGTCAACAACTGCACCAGGTCGACCGGATCATGTCCGGAGCCCTCTGCCACTGCAGTCAATGGCCCATCCTCTCTGATCGATACGAGGTCATCGCATCCGCCGTGAGTCGGTCGAACCACGCTATCGCAAGGCCTCGGCACAGGAGGGTTCTGTTAGGACGTCCGAGCAACCGAGCCCCTCACACCGCGCAGTCAGGACAACCGAAACCCCGCGTACGGCGTGGACTGGACATGAGCGTGATGACAGCGGGGCGAATCGTCGCATGGGACACTGACCGGGTGTCCCACGCCGACGAACTGCTCGAGGCCCTCTACGCGGGGCAATGGACCCGGATGGTCCGGCTCGCCGCGCTGCTGCTGCGTGCCTCCGACCAGGCCGAGGAGATCGCCCAGGACGCCTTCGTCCAGATCTACAAGCGAGCCAACCGCTTCGACACCGCCGACGAGGCCACCGGCTACCTGCGGACCTGTGTGGTCAACGGCGTCCGCTCGGCCCAACGCCATCGCGACGTCGTGCGCCGACGCCCACCGCCACCCGACGCGGCACCGGACGGGCCCGAGGAGCTCGCGGTCCGCGCCGAGACCGGCCGTACGGTGCTGGCGGCCCTCGACGAACTGCCGCAGCGCCAGCGCGAGGTCCTGGTGTTGCGCTACTGGTCGGAGCTGAGCGAGGCCGAGATCGCCGAATCGCTGGGCATCAGCAAGGGCGCGGTCAAGTCCCACGCCCACCGTGGGGTCGCTGCCCTGCGGGGCCGGCTGAACGAATCACCCCTGAATGACTCAACGCTTGACGGACAAGCACCGGGTGCCTCCGCACCGCACGACCCCACTGGTCAGGAAGGGGGACGACCATGAACGAGCCCACCAACCTCAACGGACCTGACGACCCCGAGATGGAGGACCTGCTGCGCCGGGCACTCCACGAGGAGGCCGACTCCGTCCAGCCCGGACCGGGCCTGGACGCGATCCGACGCAAGACCGGGCGTCGTGGCTCCGGACTCTTCCGAGGGCTGGTCGCCGCGACCACCGTCGCCGTGGTGGCAGCGGCCGTCGCCGTCGGGGTCGCGGTCAACCGGCCCTCGCCGAGGATGTCCGACGACAACGCCCCGGTCGCGACCCAGGCCGAGCCCAGCCCCCGGATGAGTGAGCAGTCGACGACCAAGGGCTCGCCGACACCGCCACCGCCGGGTGGCGACGCCAGCAATGAGCCGTCGGTGGAGCCCGGCCCGGTGCCGGTGTTCTGGATCGGACAGAACGAACGACTCTTCCGCGAGTTCCACCCCGCCGAGGCCACCACCGCGAGCTCTCGGGCCGGCGCGGCGATCGAGCTGATGCTCGGGGCAGCCGATCCACTCGACCCCGACTACCACCGTGGTCCGTGGCAGGCCGCGACCGGGGTGTCGGTCGCCCGTGACGGCGATGCCCTCACCGTGGACCTGCCGTCGGAGGCCTTCACCGACGACGAGGTCTCCGAGGACCTCGCCCGGGCCGCGCTGCAACAGATCGTGTTCACCGCGACCGGTGCGGCCCAGTCGCCCGGACCGGTGACCATCCTGATCGACGGTCAGCCGGCCAAGGCCTGGGACGTGATCGACGTCGGTCAACCGATGGAGCGCGACCCCCATGCCCGCGCCTCGGTGTGGATCCACGATCCGCAGGAGGGTCAGGAGAAGCCGGCCGGCCCGATCACGATCACCGGCGACGGCACCGCCTTCGAGGGCAATGTGCTGTGGCGGGTCGAGCGGGCCGACGGGACCCTGTTCGACGAGGGCTTCATGAACACGGGGGCGAACGGTGAGTACGACTCCTTCGAGTTCACCGTCGACCTGGAGCCGGGCACCTACCTGGTGCGCGTCACCGCCCCGGACATGTCCGGTGAGACCGACGGCGTCTGGGACGACCACACCTTCACCGTCGTCTGACCGGGGCGGCGCGAGCCTCAGGCCAGCGAGCTGATCCAGGCCTGGTGGAGCTTGGCGTAGCGGCCGTCCTCGCGCGACATCAGCTCGGCCGGCGCTCCGTCCTCCAGGATCTGGCCGTGCTCCAGCACCAGCACCCGATCGGCGATCTCCACCGTGCTCAGTCGGTGGGCGATGATGATCGCGGTCCGGTCGGCCAGGATGGTCCGCAACGCCTGCTGGACCAACCGCTCGGAGGGGATGTCGAGCGAGGAGGTCGCCTCGTCGAGGATCAGCACCGCCGGGTCGGCCAGGAAGGCGCGGGCGAAGGCGATCAGCTGTCGCTGACCGGCCGAGAGCCGCCCGCCCCGCTTGCCGACATCGGTGGCGTACCCGTCGGGCAGGTCGTCGATGAAGGTGTCGACCCCCACGGCGCGGGCCGCAGCCTCGATCTCGGCCTGGCTGGCGTCGGGACGACCGAAGGCGATGTTGTCGCCGATCGTCCCGTCGAACATGAAGTTCTCCTGGGTCACCATCACCACCGAACGCCGCAGGTCCTCGTCGGAGATGTCGCGCAGGTCGGTGCCGTCCAGACTCACCCGCCCCTGCGTCGGGTCGTAGAACCGCGACATCAGCTTGGCGATGGTGGTCTTGCCGGCACCGGTGGTGCCGACCAGGGCAAGCGTCTGCCCCGCGGGGATCGTCAGCTCCAGACCCGGCAGCACCGGTGAGCCCTCCACGTACGAGAACTCGACCTGGTCGAAGCGAACCTCGCCGGCGGCCTTGCCGATCGCGACCGGCTCGGTCGGCTGGGCCACGGTCGGCTCCTCCTCCAACACCCCGGACAGCTTCTCCAGCGCCGAGTTCGCCGACTGGAAGGTGTTGTAGAACTGGCTGATCTCCTGCATGGGCTCGAAGAACTGGCGCAGGTAGAGCAGGAAGGCGGCCAGCACACCGACGGTCATCTCGCCGTGCATCACCCGCCAACCGCCGTAGGTCAGCACCAGGGCGATGGTCAGGTTGCCGATCAGCTTCACCCCGGGGCTGAAGATCGCGTTGAGCCGCATCGCGGTGACGTTGGCGTGACCGTACCGGTCGGCCAGGTCGGAGAAGATCTCCTGGTTGCGCTGCTCGCGACGGTAGGCCTGGACCGCGCGGATGCCGCCCATCGTCTCGACGAACTGCACGATCACCATGGCCGCGTACTCACGGACCCGTCGGTAGGTCTTCGTGCTGTTCTTGGAGAACCACCGCACCAGCAGCATCAGGATCGGGAAGCAGATCAGCACCAGCCCGCCCAGGTGCAGGTCGAGCACCAGCAGCAGCACCGCGACACCGACCAGGGTCAGCGCGGCCGTGATCAGGCCGTCGAAGCCGGTCTGCAGCAGCTCCATGATCGCATCGATGTCATTCGTCAGTCGCGAGATCACCCGACCCGAGGTGTACTTCTCGTGGAACGAGACGTCGAGCTTCTGGAAGTGCTTGAACAGCCGACGCCGCAGCTCCAGCAGGACGTTCTGGCCCATCTTGCCGGAGATGTAGATGAAGGCGATCCGGGTGATGGTGTGCGCCACGACGGCGCCGACCATGATGGCGATGGTCGTCAACAGCTCCGAGGCGTCACCGTTGGCCTGCAGCGGCGGGATGCCGACGTCGATGCCGTGGGAGACCAGCGACGGGACCGACAGTCGGGAGGCGTTCTCGACCAGTACCAACGCCACCATCGCCAGGACGACCCAGCGGTACGGCTTCAGCAGGCTCCACAACAGGGCACGGCTGCGTCGCTTGAGGAAGGCACTCGACTTGGCCCGCAGCTCGCCGTCGGAACGGTCCTCGGCCGCGACGCCGCGCCACTCGGCCACCTCGTCGTCACCGGCCACCGGGGCCTTGCCGACCAGCTTGCGGGCCAGATCGGCGTCGGCGTCACGGGGGTCGGCCACCCGGGAACGGTTCTGCACTTCCCCACCCTGGGCTTCCCGGCCCTGGGGGTCTCGGTCCTGCACCGTCATCGCGCACCTCCTGCCGAGGCGAAGTCGTCGTCGCCCATCGGCCCGTCGTCACTCATCGGTGCGTCATCGGGCCCCGGGTCGTCACCGGGTGGTTGGCCGTCGGCGGCCATCTCGGCCTCGGCGTTGAACTCGGCCGAGAGCAGCTCGCGGTACTCCGGGACGGTGTCCAGCAGTTCGGCGTGGGTGCCGACGTGGGCGATCCGGCCACCGATCAGCATCGCGACCCGATCGGCCAGCAGGACGGTCGAGGCACGGTGGGCCACCACGATCCCGGTGACACCGACCAGCACGCGCTTCAGGGCGCGTTCGACCAGTTCCTCGGTGTGGATGTCGAGGGCCGACAGGGTGTCGTCCAGCACCAGGATCTTGGGCTTGGTGAGCACGGCACGCGCCAGGGCGAGACGCTGACGCTGACCACCCGACAGGCTCATGCCCTGCTCGCCGATCCGGGTGTCGAGGCCCCAGGGCAGGTCGTGGACGAACTGGGCCTGAGCCACCTCGATCGCCTCGGCGATCTCCTCCTCGGTGGCACCGGGGCGACCGAGGGTGAGGTTCTCCCGCGCCGACATCGAGAACAGGGTCGGCTCCTCGAAGGCGGTGGCGACGATGCTGCGCAGCTGGCTGAGGCGCAGGTCACGGATGTCGACCCCGTCGATCGTGATGGCGCCCCCGGTGACGTCCTGCAGTCGGGGCACCAATGCGGTGAGCAGGGTCTTGCCCGCCCCCGTCCCGCCGACCACGGCAATGGTCTCGCCGGGGGCGATGTCGAGGTTGACCCCGTGCAGCAGGTCGGTGTCGGCGTCGTCGAAGCGGAACCGGACGTCGGAGAAGGTGAGCTGACCCCGTACCTTCTCGATGTCGACCTCGGTGGATCCGTCGGTGATGGTGTTCTCGATGTCGAGCACCTCGCCGACCCGGTCGGCCGCGGTCATGGCCTCCTGGGCCATGGCCAGCTGGAAGCCGAGCGAGGAGATCGGCCAGATCAGGCTCAGCATCAGGGTCATGAAGGCGACCAGTGTGCCGATCGTGATCGAGCCCAGGCCGACGGCCCAGGCACCCAGCCCGAGCACGATGATCATGGTGAGGGTGGGGATCACCTCGAGGAAGGTCCAGAACCGGGCGCTCAACCAGACCCGCTCCATCGAGGTGTCATAGAGCTTGAGGCTGCGGGCGTCGAACTTGGTGAACAGGTGGGCGGCCCGACCGAAGGCCTTGATGACCCGCAGGCCCTGGACGCTCTCCTCGACCGTGGTGGCGACGTCGCCGGTCTGGTCCTGGATCTGGCGCGACAGGCGGGTGTAGTGCTTCTGGTTGATCAGCACCATCACCACGATCGGCACCGACGAGACCAGCACGACCAGTCCGAGCGGCCAGAACATCTGCATCAGCAGGATCGTGACCACGACGATCTGCAGGGTCGACACCACCAGGAAGGTCAGGCCGAATCCGACGAAGCGCCGGATCCGGTTCAGGTCATTCATGATGCGCGAGAGCAGCTGGCCGGACTCCCACCGCCCGTGGAAGGCCATCGGCAGGCGCTGGAGCTTGGCGTAGAGGTCCTTGCGGATCAGCGTCTCGACACCGACGGTGCCGATGTTGATGACCCAGCGCCGGCCCCACTGGACCACGGCCTCGGTGATGCCCAGGCAGATGGCCGCCGCACCGAGGATCCACAGCCCGCGCTGGTCGGAGTTGGCGACCGGTCCGTCGATCACGGCCTGGGTCAGCAGCGGGATCGCCAGGGTGAGGCCGATCCCGCTCAGGGCCATCACGAAGCTGAAGACGAACCTGGGCAGGAACGGACGGATGTAGGGGTGCAGGCGCCACAGACCGGTGGCCCGGTTGTCCCACTTCGGGCGGGGCGCGATCCGCGGAGGCCGCTCCAAGGTCGTGGCTGCGTCGGAGCCGACCGCCTGGAGCGGTGCGAAGGGTTCGTCGGACGGGTCGGAGCTGGACGTCGGGGCTGGCTGGTCAGATATGACGGACACCTCGGTCGATGAGCGGAGCGGCTGGGTGGGCTGTCCTCGGTTCGTTGCGTACGCTAAACATTCGGCGTCCATCATTCAACCTCAAGTGGGCTCGAGATCAAACCTGTTTGGCGAAGCCAATGGCGGTGATCGGTGATCGGCATGACCACGATGGATAGGCTGAGCCCAACGTCGTCGAAGGAGTCACCATGAACACGTCCGATCGTCCCGGACAGCTCGTCACCGGCGTGATCGCCCGAGCCAAGGACGCCCCTGTCGAACTGGCCACGATCCACGTCCCCGACCCCGGGCCCGGTGAGGCCGTCGTCCGGGTCCAGGCCTGCGGGGTGTGCCACACCGATCTGCACTACGTCCAGGGCGGGATCGGTGACGATTTCCCGTACCTGCTGGGACATGAGGCCGCCGGCATCGTCGAGGCGGTCGGTGACGGCGTCACCGACGTCGCCCCCGGCGACTACGTGATTCTGAACTGGCGCGCCGTCTGCGGGGAGTGCCGCGCCTGCAAGCGCGGCCGCCCCTGGTACTGCTTCAACACCCACAACGCCACCCAGAAGATGACCCTCGAGGACGGCACCGAGCTCTCCCCCGCGCTGGGCATCGGCGCCTTCATCGAGAAGACCCTGGTCGCCGCCGGTCAGTGCACCAAGGTCGACCCGGCCGCACGTCCGGCAGCAGCCGGGCTGCTCGGTTGCGGAGTGATGGCCGGACTCGGCGCCGCCATCAACACCGGCGCGGTGACCCGTGGCGACTCGGTCGCGGTGATCGGCTGCGGCGGGGTCGGAGCGGCCGCGATTGCCGGCGCCCGACTTGCCGGCGCGAGCAAGGTCATCGCCGTCGACCTGGACGATCGCAAGCTGGAGGGCGCCCGCGAGCTGGGGGCCACCCACACGGTCAACTCCTCCGAGCAGGATCCGGTCGAGGCGATCCAAGGGCTGACCGACGGCAACGGCGCCGACGTCGTCGTCGAGGCGGTCGGGCGACCGGAGACGTACCGCCAGGCGTTCTACGCCCGCGACCTGGCCGGCACCGTCGTCCTGGTCGGCGTACCGACCCCCGAGATGCAGCTCGAGCTGCCCCTGGCCGACGTCTTCGGCCGCGGCGGGGCCCTCAAGTCCAGTTGGTACGGCGACTGCCTGCCCAGCCGTGACTTCCCGATGCTGATCGATCTCTACCTGCAGGGTCGCCTGCCGCTGGACGCCTTCGTCACCGAGGAGATCGGCATCGGTGACATCGACGCCGCCTTCACCAAGATGCACTCCGGTGACGTGCTGCGCTCGGTCGTGGTGATGGCGGGTGAGTCAGCATGACGGCACGGATCGACCACCTGGTCACCTCCGGCACGTTCAGCCTGGACGGCCAGAGCTTCGACGTCGACAACAACGTCTGGATCGTCGGCGATGACGCCGAGTGCGTGGTGATCGACGCCCCGCACGACGCGCAGGCGATCGCCGACGCAGTGGGTGATCGACGGGTGCTGGCCATCGCCTGCACCCACGCCCACGACGACCACGTCCGCGTCGCCCCGCAGTTGGCGCAACTGGTCAACGCCCCGATCCTGCTGCACCCCGACGACCACGTGCTGTGGGACATGACCCACGACGTCCGTCCCGACGGCGAGCTGAGCGACGGCCAGCAGATCCATGTCGCCGGGACCGTGCTGGAGGTCCTCCACACCCCGGGTCACGCCCCCGGAGCGGTCTGCTTCCACGCACCGGAGCTGGGGGTGCTGTTCTCCGGGGACACCCTGTTCAACGGCGGCCCCGGTGCCACCGGTCGCAGCTACTCCGACCACCCGACGATCGTGGAGTCGATCCGGACCCGCCTGTTCGCCCTGCCCGATGCCACCGTGGTCAAGACCGGACACGGTGACGACACCACGATCGGTGCCGAGCGGCAGAACCTGACCGACTGAGCACTTGGCCGACTGAGCATCTGGCCCACCGAGGGCCGGGGCCCGCACGGGCCCCGGCCCTCGGTGATTTGGGTGGGATGTTAGACAGTCCGGATGGATGTCTGGCCTTTCCTGAAGTGGTTCATCGCGATCGCCTCGGCCGCGGTGGCAGCGGTTCTGGTCGTCGTGCTCGCCCAGCTCGTGCTGAGTCGGCTGGGGCGACGGGTGCCGCCGATCCGGGTGGCCTGGCTGCGACTGCGGGCGCCGTTCACCGCCCTGCTGCTCAGCATCGGGCTGCGGGTCAGCTTCTCGCGGGCGGCGACACCCTCGCCCTTCCGCGAGATCGGGCTGCACGCCCTGCTGATCGCGGTCATCATCACCGCCGTCTGGCTGGTCGCCACCCTGGTGGTGGCGTGGTTGTCCCACACCCAGCAACGCCTGACGGCCAAGCGCAAGGACGACGACCGCTCCCGCCGCCGGATCCAGACCCAGATGCTGCTGATCCGCCGGGTGGTCTCGGCGGTCTTCGTCGTCCTCGGTGCGGCGATGGTGCTGCTCACCTTCCCCGGCGTGGAGCAGATCGGCACCACGATCCTTGCCTCGGCCGGTCTGCTGTCGGTGGTGATCGGCATCGCGGCCCAGGCCAGTCTGGGCAACCTGATCGCCGGCCTGCAGCTCGCCTTCACCGACGCCATCCGGATCGGCGACATCGTCGAGGTCGACGACACCTGGGCCACCGTCTCGGACATCACCCTGTCCTACGTGGTGGTGAGCATCTGGACCGAGCAGCACAAGGTGCTGCCGTCGACGTACTTCACGACCAATCCCTTCATCAACTGGAGCCGCACCGGCGACTCGGTGACCGGGACGATCCTGTTCTCCCTCGACTGGCGGGTCGACCTGGCCGGCTTCCGCGCCGAGTTCGAGCGACTGGTGGACCGGAGCGGATTGTGGGACGGCCGCTCCCGCGGGGTCAGGGTCACCGACTCGGCGAGCGAGCGGTTGACCGTACGGGCGACGGTCAGCACCAAGGACACCGATGACGACTGGGACCTGCGCTGCCTGGTCCGCGAAGGCCTGGTGACCTGGCTGCGCGAGCACGACCCCGACGCCCTCCCTGTCCAGCGGGTGATGGTGCTCGATCAGGACAGGTCCACCAGTGCGGAGTCGAGTTCCTCCAGCAGTTGACTGGCGTTGAGGTACGAGCCGGGCGTCAGGTGGTCGAAGACGTACACCCGACCGGCCCGGACCGCGGGCAGGTTCTGGAACACCTTCTGGGCGCGGGTGAACTCGGTCTGCTCGTTCGGCGTGGTCGAGGTCGACCCCGGCAGACAGATCACGTCGGCGTCGGCGAGTTGCTCAATCTGCTCCCACGACAGCTTGGTGTCGGCATCGCCGTCGGCCGCAGAGGTCACCTCGTTCCACCGGACGCCGGCCAGGTCGAGGACCTGGCCACCGTTGCTGAGGGCCGAGCGGACCGAGAATCCCTCGGCCTGGCCCTGCCAGACCATCGCCCAGGTGAGCTCGCCCAGGACACCGGCACGCCCGGCCCTGATGGCAGCGGCCCGATCCTCGTACGCCTGCTCGAGCTCGGCCAGCACCGCGGTCCGCCCGGTGGCCTCGGCCACCTCGGTCGCGGCCTGTCGCCAGGTCGAGGACGTGGTGGCGGTGATCAGGACGGTGGGGGCGATCTTGGCCAGCTCGGCCTCGGCTTCCGCCTGCCCGGTGCTGGCCAGGATCAGCTCCGGCGACTCGGCCGCGATCGCCTCGAGGTTGAGCTCGAAGTACTCCCCTCCCTTGGGGATCGCCGCGTAGGCCTCGGCATGGGCGGGGTTGATGACCGCCTCCAGCCCAGCCTGCGCCACGACCGGCTCCAGCCCGAGGTCGAGCAGGTTGTAGGTCGAGAACGGATCGAGGGTGGCGATCCGAGTCGGGGCGGTCGGGTCGACGGCGGCAGAGGTCGTCGCCGGTGCCGGGTCGTCCGATCCCTGCTCGGCGCGGGAGCACCCGGTGAAGGCTCCGAGTCCGACCCCGGCGGCCAGGCCCAATCCCACCAGGGACCGGCGCGTCAGGGCGCACCGCTCGGCGGCAGGGGCGTGGCGGATGACATGGGTGGAACGGGTGGCGGAACGATGACGGTTACGCCCGTGGGACGGGCAGGGAAGCAGCATGGGAAAAGGTTAGCCTTGCTTCATGGCTCTCACGCAAGCAGCCGTACTGCGGAACGAACGCCGCACCGTACGTCGGATCTTCGTCATGACCCTGGTGACGCGCACACCGGTCAGTCGCAACACCGAACGGTTCACCTTCACCGCACCGGAGTTCGCC
>DVLP01000231.1 GCA_018715445.1 Candidatus Avipropionibacterium avicola
CTCGACCCAGGCCGCGGTGGCGGCGATGAGCTCGTCGGTCCCGACGGTCGGCTCGCCGAACAGCTCGTGGCACTTGGTCGCATTCGACAGCAGGGCGGTCTCGGCCTCCGTACCGACGACAGAGGCCTCGCGGCCCATCGCGGCGGCGACCTTGCCCGCGGTCTCGCGGATCGACAGGGTCTCGCGTCCGGTCAGGTTCAGCAGGAACGGCGGGGTCGAGGCGTGCAGCAGCGAGCGGATGATGACCTCGTTGCAGTAGCCCTGCCAGATGACATTGGCGTAGCCCATGGTGACGTCGACGTCGACACCGGCCTTGATCTTGGTGGCGATGTCGATCAGCACGCCGTACCGCATCTCGACCGCGTAGTTCAGTCGGATGATCGACAGCGGGGTGTCCTCGGCGATCGAGAAGTGCGTCATCACGCGCTCGCGCCCCAGGCAGGACATGGCGTAGTCACCGACCGGGCCGGGGAAGTCGGTCTCCACCGCGCCGCCGGAGGTGATCGGGGTCAGGGGGTAGACGTTGCCGGTCGACAGCGCGGCCACCCGGGCCCCCGGGAAGCGCTGCATGACCCGCCCCGGCAGGTACGTGTTGGTCGCCCAGGTGGCGTGCTCGTTGCCGTCGGTGCCGAACTTGGCGCCGACCAGGAAGATCACGTTCTTGGCATCGGGCAGCTTGGCCAGGCCCTCGTCGGTGGACACATCGGCCGGGACGACCTCGGCCCCGTACGCCTTCATCTCCTCAGCGCTGCCCGGCGTGCTGAACCGGGACGACGCGTACACCGTCGCGCCTGTCCCGGCCTGCTCGACCGCGCGGCAGGCCAGGTTGACCAGGCTGGGGCCCAGCTTGCCCGCCGCTCCGATGACGAGGATGTCGCCGTCGAGCTTGGCGATGTCCTCGGCCAGGCCTGGCGAGACGGTCGCCATGGCCCGGTCGAGGGCCTCCGGGGTCGAGAGGTCGGGCATGCTGGGCTCCTTGCTGGGGATGATCGGTCGTACGGGGTCGGGTGCGGGTGTTGCTCAGCGCAGGTCGTCGATCGAGGTGACCACCTTGGTGATCGCCGCGGCGACCGACCGGGTGGTCTCCTCGTTGCCGAGCAACCACGACTGGGGCAGCCAGATGGTGTCACGGCAGAGCTCGTCGGTCACAGGGCACTGCGGCTCCGGGTACGGCTGGCCCAGACGATCGGCGATCGCCTTGGCGTCGCGGACCACGGCCTCGTTGCGGTGCAGCGGCACGTAGCCGCTGGAGGCCCCGGCCAGGCCCTCGGCGTGCAGCGCCTTCAGGGCGGCGTCGCGCAGCTCGGCATTTCCCTCGAAGGCCGGGAACCGCATCATGTAGAGGTGACGCCCGTGCGAGGTCCAGCGCTCGTCGGTGGCATCCGGGGTGACGCCCTCGACATCGGCCAGCAGCTCGTCGAGCAGCACGGCGTTGACGTCGCGTTCCTTCTGCTGGGCGTCGAGACGGCCCAGCTGGGTGCGCAGCAACGCGCCCTGGAACTCGGTCATCCGCAGGTTCCAGCCGACGATGGTGTGCTCGTACCAGCCGCCACCGCGGACCCGGCCCACGTTGATCATGGCGTAGAGCGCGTTGGCGAGCTCCTCGTCATTGGTGGTGACCGCGCCACCCTCACCGGCGGTGAGGTTCTTCGACGACTGGAAGCTGAAGGTGCCGATCCCGGCCAGCGATCCGACCGCGGTGCCCTTCCAGGCTGCGCCGGTCGCCTGGGCGCTGTCCTCGACGATCAACAGGTCGTGCTCGCGCCCGAGGGCGGCGAAGGCATCCATGTCGGCGATGGCACCGGCCAGGTGCACCGGGATGATCGCCTTGGTCCGCTCGGTGATCGCGGCCTTGGCGGCCTCGGGGTCGAGCAGGTGGGTGGTCGGGTCGACATCGGCGAAGACCGGGACGGCGCCGACGAACAGCGCGGCGGCCGCGGTCGCGATGAAGGTGTACGGAGGCACGATGACCTCGTCGCCGATCCCGACGCCACCGGCGCGCAGTGCGGCGGCCAGGGCGAGGGTGCCGTTGTTGAGCGCGAAGCCGTACTTCGAGTCCTGGTGGGCGGCGAACTCGGCCTCGAAGGTCTGCACCACGTCACCGGCGGTGGAGCCCCACCGCCCGGAGTTCAACACCTCCACCAGGGCATCGGCGTCGGTCTGGTCGTACACGGGCCATGCCGGGGTCGGCGTGGAGATGGCGGGCGCGCCACCGTTCAGGGCCAGGCCTGGGGTCGACATTTCTCTCCTAGAGTTTCGGAAACCCACTATTGGTAGTTATGTTAGCCGTCAATACGGGCGAAGGCTAGGCCCCAGTACCGGTCCGTGTGTGGTCCGCAGCCATCGAGGCGCGGTGGGCGGCCGGGCTCTGCCCGTGGTGCTGGACGAAGGTGCGGGCGAAGGTCCGGTACGAGTCGAAGCCACTGCGGGTGGCGATCTCGGCCGCACTGAGCGAGGTGCCCTGCAGCAACTCCAGGGCATGGCCCAGACGCAGCCGGGCCAGGAAGGTCGTGAACGATTCGCCGGTCTCCTGGCGGAACATCCGGCTGACCGCCTCCGGTCGTACGCCGCAGTCCTTGGCGACACTGGCCCGGTTGATCGGCTCGGTGAAGTGCTCCCACAGATGGGCCAGGATCCTCGCGTAGTCATCGGAAGCCGGCTCGGCCCGCTCGGATCCGGCCCGTTCGGATCCAGTCCGCTCGGATCCGGTTCCGGTGCGTTCGGTCGGTTCGAGGCGTGCCCCGCGAGTGGCCGTGCGCAGGAAGTGGACCAGCAACTGGGTGATCAGGGCGCACGCCACCGCACCGCCGCCGAGCTGCACCGACTCGCGTTCGCCCAACAGGGACTGGAAGAGCTGGGCGACCGGTTCGCGATCCTGCTCCTCCAGCACGACCGCCGCCGGGAACCGTTCGCCGACCGAGCGGAGGTGGCCGAAGAGGTGGTCGCGGGTGAGCAACGGTTCGATCATCCCCAGGTCGAACATGCAGACCAGCTTCGAGGCCGGCTCCTCCTGGGTCTGGCCGTGCAGCACGTTCGGCGGAGCGAAGCCCAAGGTCCACGGCGTGGCCGGGTAGTCGTGGCTGCCGATGTGCAGGGTTCCGTCGCCGCCCTGGACCAGGGTGATCTCGGCCATCGAGTGGAAGTGGACCGGCACCGACCGCGTCATCGCCCGATAGGCGCAGTAGCGCTCGGCCCGACCGGAGGGGCGGACCATCACCGTGGGGTTCGGCGACCAGTAGCGATGGTTCGGCACGGACTCGCTCATCGCAGCGCCCGATCGATCGCGGCGATCAGCACGTCCTCCACCTCGGGGGAGACGTTGCTGGCCGGCTCGGTGGTCTCGTAACCACCTTGCTGATAAGCGATCCGGGTCCCGATGTAGCCGAAGCTGTAGTCGCCGTAGCCGGCCACCATCACCGGTTCGGTACGGCTGGCGCGGGCATGGAGCTGGTAGGCGACGAAGGGCTCGCCGGGCAGCAGCAGGAGGCGTACGGCGTTGAGTCCGAGCGCGGTGATGTCGACCGGGGCCGTGTGGGCCTGCGGGTCGGAGCTCGCCAACAGGCAGAGCTTGGTGGCGGCACGGATCCGGGCAGTGCGGTGGGCGTCGGGATTGACGAGGTTCTCCCGCAGGACGTCCCGGTCGAGCCAGCGCGCCAACGGCAGGGTGGTCGGTACGGACCGCCAGCCGACTTCGGTGAGTGGGTCGCGGGTCGTGCCGTGCCAAGCCCGGGTCATCGCGTCGGCGAGGCGACCGGCGAGCTCGGCGCGGCGGGGTGGGGTGCCGTCGTTGTACTTGCCGGCCGCAACGTCGCCGGCCGCACCGGTGAGGTGGATGTGCGGGATGCCGAGCTCGTCCTCGCGTTGCTGGCGGGCGATCCCGACCCACTCGGCGGTGACATCGCCCTGGCCGTAGTGACTCTGCGGGTGGCAGGCGTAGCTGGTGAGTACGGCGATCGGCCGGTCGTCGTGCCACAGGCTGATCATCGTCAGCTCGGGGTCGATCTCCCCCTCGGGGGCGGCCACGGCTTCGGGGTCGGTGCAAGAGCTCATCCGCTGGTGCAGCACCCGACCGTCCGGGCCGAGGACCCTGCGGTTGGAGGCGATCCGGTCCACCCGGGCGGTGGCGAAACCGACGTGGGTGCAGGGCTGGGCCTCGTCCACGGCGGCACGTACGGCCTCGGCGCAGCGCTGCACCACCGTGGTGGCGAAGTCGGTGTCGAACCACTGCCCACCCAGGCCGTGGGCGCCGAGCAACTCCTCGGCGTCACGGTCCCAACGCGGAGCGTCGTGCTGGTGCACCGTCTGGACCGCAACCCGGTCGATGGTGGTCGCGGCGGCCTCGGCCAGCGCCGCACGCCAGGTGTCACGGGCGCTGCGGCCCAGCCCGAGCCAGTCGAGCACGCAGAGCACGATCGGGGCATCGGCGCCCAGGATCACGATCCCTCTGGCGGACAAGGGATCGGTGATGCTGCGGGCCGGGGCATAGGCGACCGGCGAACCGATCGGCGGGGTGGCATCGACACAGAAGGTGCCCACCGCGTACGAGGCGGTCGGGTCCGGGCTCATGGCTGGTCAGCGTACCCGCGGG
>DVLP01000232.1 GCA_018715445.1 Candidatus Avipropionibacterium avicola
CACCGAACGTCCCGTCGACCAGGCCGTCGGTGCCACGCTGGTCAGCGACTGCAGTTCCGCTACGCCGAGACCCGTTCGGCCGAAGGGATCAGCCATGCGAACCCCCACGTCCACGCCGACCGGCTCGACACCGACGAGTTCATCGTCGGTGAGCACATCCGTACCTGGGAACCACGCTTCAGCTACAAGGGATTCCGGTACGTGGAGGTGCACGGCATCGACCGGCCGGACCAGATCAGGCTCCGGGCGCGCCACGCCCACACCGACGTCCGATCGGTGAGCACCTTCACCTGCGGTGACGAGGTGCTGTGCTGGATCGACCGGGCCATGAGGCTCACCGTGCGGAACAACCTGCACCACCTCCCCACCGACACCCCGGTGTACGAGAAGAACGGGTGGACCGGGGACGTCCAGGTCGCCGCTGAGACGATGATGGCGCAGTACGACCTGCGGCGGCTGTTCACCAAGTGGCTGGACGACATCGCCGACAGCCAACGGGACGACGGGTCGATCCCGGTGATCGTGCCCTCCCCCGGTTGGGGCTGGACGACCGCACCGGAGTGGACCACGCTCCATCCGTACCTCCTGGAGCGGGTCGCCACCTGGTACGGCGAGCCCGACCTGGTCGAGCGACACCGGGAGCCGGTCCTGCGTCACCTGCGATTCCTGGTCGACCAGCGTGGCACCGACGGCCTGGTCGACGGGACGTTCGGTGACTACCTGGCACCGGGCAGCGAGGGAACACCACCGGGCGACGACCTGCGGATCGCCGCCACCTGCTGTCTGGTGCGCGTCCTGCGCACCACTGCCGACCTGCTGGAGCGCACCGATGGTGAGGAGGTTGCCTGGCTGACCCAGGCCGCCGATGAACTCACCGACACCCTCAACACCACCTTCCTGGACGAGGATCGCGGCTGTTACCGCAGTCCCCGTGAGCCCCGCTACCGCCAGACCTCCAACATCCTCCCGGTGGCCTTCGACATCACCCCCGAGCCGATCCGGTCACGGGTGGTGGATCGTCTGGCCCAGGAGATCCGGGACAACGGTGACCGTCACGACTGCGGATGCCTCGGGCTGTCGGAACTGTTCGAGGTCCTGACCAGGTACGGTCATGCCGACCTGGCCCTGCGGGTGGCCACCGGACGGCGGGCCCCCAGCTGGAGCGCGTGGATGGAGGCCGGCGAGACCACGATGCTGGAGATGTGGGGTGACCACTCGCGCTCACGCAACCACTACTTCATGGGAGCGATGGCGCGTTGGCTCTACACCAGCGTCGCCGGGGTCCGGATGCTGGCACCGAGGTGGGCCGAGTTCGAGGTCGCCCCGACGGCCCACGCCGGGCTCGGCCACGCCAGCTACCACTACGAGGGGCCCCGTGGTCGGCTCGGCGCGGCCTGGCAGCAGGACGCCGGGCGCTTCGACCTCACCGTCACCGTGCCACCGCAGACCCGGGCCCGGGTCCAGCTGCCCGGTCAGGACCCGGTCAGCGTCGGCGAGGGCCGGTGGAGCTTCACCACGGAGTAACGTCACGACCATGGAACTCAGCTTCGCCTCCACCGTGGCCGAGTGGCGTGGACCGGCGCCGTACCACTTCGTCCCGTTGCCCGAGGACGAGGCCGAGCTGGTCGATCAGGTGAAGGCCGCCGTCCCGGGCCGCCGAGGACCTGGCCCTGGGAGATCCGGTGGAGGTCCGGCTCACCCTCGGACGGTAGCCCTCGACAGGCTCGGGGATCAGTCGACTCAGGCGCGCTGGACGGCTCCGTGGTCGGTCGCAGCCTTCGCCACGGCGGCATCCCGTACGGCAGCGGCCTCGGCATCGGTGAGGGTGTGGTCCCCACGCAGCTTCAGCGCGAAGGCCAACGACTTCTTGCCCTCGCCGACCTGCTCGCCGGAGTAGACGTCGAACAGGCGGACCGACTCGAGCAGCTCACCGGCGCCCTCGCGCAGGGAGGCCTGCACCGCAGCAGCCGGCACCGCAGCGTCCACCACGAGGGCGACGTCCTCCTTGGCCACCGGCAGGGTGTTCAGCGAAGCGACGTCGCCGCCGTCGGGGGCGGCAGCGACCAGCACCTCGAGGTCGACCTCGGCAGCACAGGAACGCGCCGGCAGCCCGAACTCCTTGGCCACGCTCGGATGCAGCTCACCGGCATGGCCCACCACGGTCCCGTCGGCCAGCTCGAAGCGGGCACAGCGGCCGGGGTGCCACGGGGCGTGGTCGTGGTCGGCGACCCGGGCCAGCTCCACACCCACGGCGCGGGCCGCGGTCTCCACGAAGGCCACCGCATGGGTCCAGGCCACCGGCTCGGCCGGGCCGGACCATCCGGCCGGTCGCCACTGCCCGGTGAGCACGACACCCAGACGCTCGGGCTGCTCCGGCAGCGCGGCATCCAGCGCGGCCCGCTCGGCATCGCTGGGACGTCCGGCCACCGACGGCCGCGGTGCGGCCGGGGCGTCCGGGCGGGCCAGGAAGACCAGGCCCGACTCGTACAGGGCGAGGTCGTCGTTGCCACGACTGAGGTTGCGGGCCGCGGCGTGCAGCAGCCCCGGCACCAGACAGGTCCGCAGGTACGGGGAGGTCTCGGCCAGCGGATTCGCCAACTTGACCAGTCTCCGACGCCGATCACCCTCGGCGACACCGAGCTGGTCGATGTCGTCGCCCGAGACGAACGGGAAGGTCAGGATCTCGGTGAACCCGGCCGCCGGCAGCGCCGACTGCAGGGCACGGCGGACCCGCTGCCGCGGGGAGTGGCCCCCACCGGCCGGCGGGGTCGGCAACACCGGCTCGATGGTGTCGAGCCCGACCTGGCGGCCCACCTCCTCCACGAGGTCGTACGGATCGGTCAGGTCAGGACGCCAGGTCGGCGGGACGACCTCGATCCGGGCCGAGCCCGACTCCCCCGACGCGGACACGGTGCAACCGATCCGCTGCAGGAACTCGACGACCTGATCGGCACCGATCTCGGCGCCCAGGATCCGTCCGGGCAGGTCGGCGTCGATGGTGACGCTCGACATCGACGGTACGGCTCCGCTGACGGTCTCCTCGGCCACGAGCTCGCCCCCGGCCAGCTCCACCAGCAGTCGGGCGGCGAGATGGGCCGCGGCATAGGTCGCCGCCGGGTCGACACCGCGCTCGAAGCGCCGGGAGGCCTCCGAGCCCAGCTTGTGACGACGGGAGGTCCGGGCCACGGTGGTCGCGTCGAAGTGCGCCGCCTCCAGGACCACCTCGGTGGTCTCGGGACCGATCTCGGTGCTCGCCCCACCCATCACCCCGGCCAGTCCGATCGGGCCGGAGTCGTCGGCGATCACCAGGTCGGCCGGATCGAGGTCACGGACCTGGTCGTCGAGGGTGGTGAGCTTCTCCCCCGCCACGGCTCGCCGGACCTGGATCGCACCCGACAGCCGTGCCCGGTCGTAGGCGTGCAGTGGTTGGCCGGTGGCCAGCATGACGTAGTTGGTGACGTCGACGGCCAGGGAGATCGGACGCATCCCGGCCAGCTGCACCGCACGGGCCAGCCAGCGCGGTGAGCGGGCCTGCGGGTCGATCCCGTTCACCCGCAGGGCCACGAACAGCGGGCAGGCCGGGTCGTCGCGCCGGACCGGGGGCCCGGCCGTGACCTCGGTCGGCACCGGACGGTCCACCGGGTCGTCGAACCCGACCCCGGACGAGATCGCGGCCTCGCGGGCCAGTCCGCGGATCGAGAAGCAGTCGCCCCGGTCCGGGGTGACCGCGATGTCGAGTACGTCGTCACGCAGGTCGAGTAGCGGGAGGACGTCGTCGCCTGGGGCGACGACGTCCTCGGTCAGGATCATGATCCCGCCGCCGTCCTCCTCGGGCAGCCCGAGCTCGGAGGCGGCACAGATCATGCCGTCCGAGACATGGCCGTACGTCTTGCGTGAGGCGATGGCGAACCCACCGGGCAGCACGGCACCGGGCAGGGACACCACCACGAGGTCGTCGACCGCGAAGTTCCTTGCCCCACAGACGATCCCGCGGCCCGACTCGCCCTCGGGGTTGTGGGCCCCGACGTCGACGGTGCACCAGCGGATGGTCTTGCCGTTCTTCTGCGGCTCCTCGACGAACTCCAGCACCCGTCCGACCACCAGTGGACCGGTGACGTCGTCGCCGACGGCCTCCACGGTCTCGACCTCGAGGCCGGCGCGGATCAGGGCCTCGCCCAGACCACGGGCGTCGACGTCCTCACCGAGCTGGGCGTACTGCGTCAGCCAGCTGACCGGGGCCTTCATCGCGCACCCCCGACCAGGGAGCGGCTGAAACGGATGTCGCCCTCGACCATGTCGCGCATGTCGGCAGCGTTGTTGCGGAACATCAAGGTCCTCTCGATCCCCATCCCGAAAGCGAATCCGGAGTACACGTCGGTGTCGATGCCGGCAGCAGCCAGCACCCGAGGGTTCACGACCCCACAGCCACCCCACTCGATCCATCCCTCACTGGAGCAGGTCCGGCAGGGACGCTCGGTGTTGGTGACCGAC
>DVLP01000023.1 GCA_018715445.1 Candidatus Avipropionibacterium avicola
TGGCCCCTCGATGGGCTCGGGGGACGGATACGGGCTCGGGGGACGGAGTCGGCCCAGAGCAGGGACGTAGAATCCGGCGGGTGGAGGTCTGTCCGAACTGCGGCACGCAGGTGAGCGAGGGCGCCGACCGGTGCCCGGCCTGTGGGCTGCCCCGCAATCTGCCCATCCATGCCGAGGACGGGACGGTCCTGGGCCACACCTTCGCCACGGTCCACGGCCACCGCCCCGACGCCCAGGCCTCGCCCGCGAGTGGGCCCGGGAGCGGCCACAGCGCGCCGTCGGCGGACCCGTTCAGCCTCCCCCCGACGACCTCGACAGGCCCGACGGACTCGACGGCCGCACCGCCGCGCCAGCCGCGGACGCGCCTCATGATGATCCTGGTGCCGATCCTGGTCGGTGCCCTGGTCCTGGGGGTGGCGACTGCGTTGGTGATCCGTGCGGTCCGCGACGACGGACCGGTGGCCGGCCCTGCCTCACCAGCCACCGCACCAGACTCCAACGCCCCCACTCCCGACGCTCCCACACCCGAGGACCCCACACCCGAGCCGTCCACGGTCCCACCGAGCACGACGGCGCCCCCGACGACCGAGCCCCCGGTCGATCGGGATGCCCTGCTCCGCCGTACCGCCAGTGGGGTGGTGACGGTCGTGGCGACGGGCTGCTCGGACGACGACCAGGCCCCGCGGGCGACCGGCTTCCAGATCAGTGACACCGAGGTGGTGACCTCGTGGGCGGCGGTCTCGGGTGCGGTCGCGCTGGTCGTGCTCGATCCTCAGGGGGATCCCGTACCGGCCACCCTCGACCGGGCCGCGGCCGACGAGGGTGTCGCGGTGCTGAAGACCTCGCGCGCGTTGGGCGGTCACGAGTTCGAGCTGGCCGACGCCGAGCTGACGACCGGGGCCACCGCGTACGGCCTGACCGCCGACCTGCTGTACGGCAGCGCCGCCGAGCTCACCGATGTCGCGATCGGTGAGGTCGGTGACCACCGCGCCGAGCTCGACCTGGCCAGTGGCGAGCGGGTCCCGGGCGGACCCATCGTCAACGGCGACGGTGAGGTGGTGGGGATCGAGGCCCGCGACGGCAACCGGTCGGTGCTGCTGGACGCCACGCTGATCCGCCAGGCCCTCGACGCCGACGACTTCCCCGGCACCGACTGCTCCACGATGCGCGGCCCGCAGGGGCCGTTGCCGCTGCTCGAGGGCGACAACCAGACCCTCGAGACCTACTTCGCCGCCATCAACGCCGGCAAGCACGACAAGGTGTGGTCATTGCTGGGCCCCCAGGTCCGCGGCGACAAGCAGAAGACCATCGACGGGTGGCGCAGCGTCTACGACTTCAACATCCGCATCGACGAGGCCGGCGACGACCGCTATCGGGTCCGGTTCGACTCGATCTTTGCCGAGGGGCAGGGGCCCGAGCCCGACATGACCTGTGCCCGGTGGACCCTGACCTATCGGATCTCCGGCGGCAGGATCGTGGCTGCGGCGACCGACAAGGGGTCGACCGGCTGGCGCCACTGCTGATCAGCGTCGGTAGCTGTCCAGCCGTCCGCCGAGCTCGTTGAACAGCGCCCGGTTGAGTTCGAAGGCCACCCGGACCTCGTCCACCACCTGCTCGACCTCGTCGCCTCCCAGGGCCACCGCGTCCAGGGAGGCGCGATAACGGTCCTTGTACGGCTTCGTCTTCGGGATCGCCGCGAAGGTGTAGAAGCTGACCCCGGTGCGGTCGTCGCCGCCGACGCCGGGGTAGGTGCGCTCCAGCATCCGTGCGATCACCTGCCCACCGGACAGGTCACCCAGGTAGCGGGTGTAGTGGTGGGCCAGCAGCAACCCGCCCCAGCGCTGTGCGGCGTGGATCCGCTCGACATAGGCGTCGGTGGCCGGGGAAACGACGGCCTCCGGATCCTCGCCGGGCGCCCAGTACGCCAGGTCGGCATCGATCGCGGCGCAGCGGTCCAGCGCCGGGTCGTGGACGGCCGCCACGATCGGATCGTCGGCCATCGTGCGGCTGACCTCCTCCAGCGCGGCGTACACCCGACGCAGCCGCAGCAGCAGATCGGCGTACGCCCGGGCGGAGAGTCCGCCGTCCAGCAGCTCGGCCATGAAGTTGGCCTGCTCGGCGGCCTCGTGCTCGGGGCGCGAGCCGTCGCGCATGGCACTCGACAGGGGGGTGATCACGGTCATGACGACACCTCGTTCAGATCGATCCGGTCCACGTTGGCGGTGGTCAACCGCAGCTCGACCTCGACCTCGTCACCGATGGCCGGCGGGGTCGCGCTCCCGGGCAGCAGCACCATACTCGACTGCATGTGCGGCGGCTCGGCGAACCAGCGCTTGCTGCCGTCGATCGTGTACGGGCTGAGCGCCCGTCCCAGCGCCTCGAGCGAGCCGGTGGCGAAGGAGATCGCCCGCGAGCGCAGGTTTCGTGCCGAGGTGGGCGCCTCCATGGCGATCCCGTTGGCGGTGCCGCCGGCCACGATCACGACCCAACCGCTGGTGGGGGACTTGCGCTGCCAGTAGCCGATCGCGTCGCCGCGCTCGACCCGGTGCACGTCCAGCACGGTCGCGGTCGCCCGGCGGGACCCGGGGGCCCCGAGCCACAGCTGGGTGCCGACCCGCATCCGGACGTCGACCCCGAGGGCCTCGGTGAT
>DVLP01000233.1 GCA_018715445.1 Candidatus Avipropionibacterium avicola
CCCAGCCGCCGCCGTCGGTCTCCTGGTCGCACCAGAACTGTTCGGGGGCGACCAGGGCCGGGGTCACGAGCCAGTAGATCCCGCTGGGGGCATCGCCGTCCTGCTGCTTGACCTCCCAGCACGAGCCGGCCGCCGTCGCAGCGCTCAGCCCGTCGGCCGTCTGCAGGGCGGCAGCCGAGGCCACCGTCGGTGGGGCCAGCGTGACGGCGAGGGCGCCGACGGCGGCCAGCGCAATCATGGTGCGGAGGCGTCGCCACCATCGCATCGGCGTGGGCGTGGTGTTCATCGTTCCTTCTCGTCTTCGGTGGACGCACAGTCCTGCACGTCGGGGATGTCATGGGTGGCGACCTTCCAGACGCCGTCGGAGAACACGGCTCCGTAGAGGTGGGCGACCGGATGGCCGGGGTTGTGCAGGGCGGTGCCCAGGGAGCGTCCCGAGGCATCGAGGACGTCGACCTCGGAGACATCGACGCAGACCTTCACCGTCATGGTCGGCGGGTCGGCCTTGAGGTCACTGCGGACGACCTCGACGCTGACGATCCGGGCCCGGCCCACCTGGCGGTAGCCGAGGTCACGCTGCTCCTGGGCGAAGGCCTCCATCTCCCCCAGTACGAACCCGGTGGCGACCAGGTCGGCCCCGATCGCGGTGCCGTCGCCGCGTTGACCGATCTGGTCCATGGCATCGATCACCGAGCCGACCGCTTGGGTGACCCGCGGTCGCTCAGTCGTACGGTCACCGATCGGACCGCGCTGCGGCTCGGGGATCCGCAGGGGCCCGCCCGGGGTCTCCTCGTCCCCCTCGTCCCCGGGACTGGGCTCGACCGGCTCACTCGGGGACGTCTCGACCACGGTCGGCTCGTCGTCGGGAGAGGAGGGCGGTGCCGTCTCCGGCTCCGGCGACGCCGAGGACTCGCCCGGTGTCTCGCCCAGCGTCCAGCCCGGCGCCGACGGTGCCGGCGGGCCAGACCGCCCGTCGCCCGCCGAGCTCCAGGTCAGCACCCCGATCACCACCACCACGGCGATCGCAGCCATCGGCAGTGCCCAGCGGCGGCGCAGGCGTTGCCCGCGCGTGCCCGCGGCAGCGCTGGTCGTGGTGTCGCGGCGAGGAGACATCAGGCGGCCGTTCCGTGTCCGGGCACCGAGGCGGTGGCAGCGGTGACGCTGTCGGCCGCCGAGACCCGCCGCGGCGTCACGGTGACGAAGCCCTCCCCGTGCGGGACCGGCTCCCGGGCGATCACGTAGCGACGTCCGGGTACGGGATCCTGCAACCGGTACCGTCGCACGCCTCCCACCCCACGCAGGTGGGAGACCAACGCCAGCCGGTCCTCGATGCCGGTCAGGGGCGGCCTGCCGTACAGGTCGTGGACCAGGTCGTCGTCCAGCAGGGCGATCGTGACCGGGCCGTGCCGTTCACCGAGTTGGGCGAGCACGTCCAGGTCACGCACGCTGATCACGTCGAACACCGCGACCAGGCAGGCGGTGTCGGTCGCCTCCGGTGCACCGGTGGGTCGTTCGTCGGTCCGCTCCGACATCAGAACGCACCCCGCTTGGCCACGACGGCGCCGAGGGTCTTCCACAGCAGCAGGAAGTCCATGCTGAGGCACCAGTTCTCGACATAGCGCAGGTCGAGGCGCACCGACTCCTCCCAGCTCAACAGGGAGCGTCCACTGACCTGCCACAGACCCGTGAGGCCCGGTTTGACCAGGAGTCGCCGGTGGACCTCGTCGGAGTACTGGGCGACCTCACTCGGCAGGGGTGGGCGCGGACCGACCAGCGACATCGATCCGGCAAGGATGTTGAACAGTTGGGGCAGTTCGTCCAGGGAGTACCGGCGCAGGAACCCACCGACCCGGGTGATCCGGGGATCAGCGGCCATCTTGAACAGGATGCCGGCCCCCTCGTTGCGGGCGGCGAGCTCGGCGAGCCGGGCTTCGGCATCGACCACCATGGAACGGAACTTGTACATCGTGAACGTCCGTCCCCCGAGCCCAACCCTGGTCTGGCGGAAGAGCACCGGCCCGGGAGAGGAGAGCTTGATGGCCAGGGCGATCGCGAGCATCACCGGCGCCAGCGCGCACAGTCCGAGCGCGGTCAGCACGATGTCGGTCCCCCGCTTGACCACGCGGCGCCAGCCCGTGAAGTGGGGCCGCTCCACGTGGACCAACGGCAAGCCGATGTGCGGGTGCAGGTGCAGGCGGGGGCCTGCCACCTCGACCACGCCCGGGTTGACCAACAGCGCGACATTGCTGTCCTCCAAGGACCAGGAGAGTCGCCGCAGGAACTCCGGGGACTGACTGGCGGTCACCGCCACGGCCTCACAACGGGTCCGTGACACCGCCTCGGTCACATGGTCGGTGTCGGCGATCACCGGAAGTCCGACCTCGACGGCACGACGCACCTGATCGGCGGGGACGCAGACGCCCACCACGTCGAGGCCGCAGTGCAGGTCGCGTTGCAGCACGGTGCTCAGGTGTCGGACGGCGGTCACCGACCCGACCGCCAACACTCCCCGCAACAGACGTCCTCGCACCTGTTGGTGGTGGATCACCTTGCGGGACACGAACCGCACCACCAGGCCGAGGCCGATCAGTCCGGGCAGGGCCACGACACTGACCGTCACGACCTGGGGCAACGACCACAATGATCCCGCCAGCGCCGCGATCACCACCAGCAGGACCGACGCCTTGGCCACGGCAGCCAGTTCGCTGCTGCCCACCGCGATGTGGGAAGCCACATAGCCGCCCAGCAGGGCCACTGTGACCGGCCACACCGCGATCCCCACGAGGACCGCGGGCAGTGGCAGCTCGGCACCGACCAGGGCGTGGGCGGCCAGCAGTGAGACCGTGACCACGACCATGTCGGCACCCAGCAGGGCAGCCAGGTAGGGACGGGTCCAGCGGCGGGACGGTTGCTGGACCCGGATCGGTGTCGGAGCCGGTGCTTCGGTGTCACCCACCCGCCTGACGGGCGATCCCTGACTCGCCGGCCCCAGTCTCTGAGCGTTGTCGTACGGTCGGTGCCGACGATGCACCGATTCCTCTTCCTGGACAGACATCTACTCCCCCGAGTGTGTTCTGCGGTTCTTCGATTGTGCAGCTGTGGTGCGGCGTCGGTGCCGCCCACTCAGTGCACGCGGGTGGACACCCGTGCACGTAGGCCGGTGCTCGAGACATGGGGGGTGTACGGGAAGTAGTGCACCCGCACACCCACACTGCCCATGTCTCGTTCCAGTGCATCGCCCTTCGGCGTGCCACGCCAGTCGTCGCCCTTGAAGAGGACGTCGAACGGGGTGTGCCGCCAGACATTCACCTTGCTGCCGCCACGGTCGAGCACCACGGCGTCGACGACGTCGATCGCGCGGATGATCTCGAGCCGTTCCTCCTGGGGCACCAGCGGCAGATGACCACGAACCTCGAGCAGTGCCTCGTCCGAGACCACGCCCACGATGAGGTGGTCACACGACTCCCGGGCGCGACACAGGATGGTCAGGTGCCCCAGATGGAACATGTCCCATGCTCCCGGGACATATCCCCTGATCACGTCACTCGTCCGAGCGCGTCGAACTGCATGATCTGATTGTCGACATCGACAAACACATCCCGAGATAGCGTCATCACGGTAGACCCCCCGATCCACAGTGCCTCTGACTGACCGGCGACGTTACCGGTCGGCACTGCCCTGAGTGTAGACCCTCGGCGCGCCGCCGGGCAGAAATGTTTTCTCACCCTCCGGCACACCGCCCTTCGTCGTGACCTCGGAGACGACCAGCCGCGCCTTGCCCCCGCTGCTGTCGACCGCGGACACCGGCACCGCCTCCACCGCCACCTCGCCGGCGAGGAACCCGGCCACCTGACGGCGCACCTGCTCGGCAGCCTCGGCTGCGGCGGCAGGATCCGGACCCGCGACATAGCGGATGCTGATCCGGTGGTCACGGCCCTGGTGCACCTGGAACTGGCGGACCGCTCCCGGCCACGGGTTGAACAGCCCACCCAGTCCTCCCGAGACCGTCCGACCCGAGGGTGCGCGCAGGATGTCGGCCACCCGACCGTCGAGGTGGTCGATCCGCCCTAGGGTGCGACCGCAGGGACAGGGGCCGGACAACACACGGGTCCGATCCCCGATCCTGTAACGCACCAAGGGAAAGACCCGGTTGTCGAAGTCGGTGACCAGCACCTCACCGGTCTGCCCGTCGGGCACCGTCACCCCGTCGGCGTCGACCACTTCGACCCGGCGTCGGTCCGCCAGGACGTGGAGTCCGCGATGACCCGAGCACTCGGCCGCGATCCAGGACACCTCGGCACTGCGGTAGGTGTCGTGGACCGGGGCGCCGAGGGCCTGCTCGATCACCGTGCGTTGTCCGGCGTGCAACGACGAGGCGGTCACCGAGATCGCCCGCAGGCCAGCGGGCGGACCGATCCCGCTGCTGACATGGCGGGCATAGTCGGCCACCCCTTCGACATACCCGGTGAGCAGGCGTGGACGAACCCGGTCGACCGCGCGGGCGAACTCCTCCATGCTGTCGGCCGTCGTGCCGCGGGCATCGAGCAGGACCTGGCGGGTCGGCCACCACTCCAGGGTGTGGGCGAGCTTCGCCCGGCCCCGACGGCTCTGGCGATAGATGTAGGCGACGTCGTCGCCGGGATGGATCCCCCACCAGGAGTGGACCCGCCACCACAGGGCGGCGGTCGGTGCGGTGCGATCGTTCTGGACGATCAGGGGTCGGCCGGTGCTACCACCGGTGCGCGACGGCAACCGGTCACGGGGTCGTGAGGTTGCCGAGACCAGGGCATCAGGGGCATCCTGCAGATGCTGTTTGGTCAACGCAGGCAGGGATGTGAAGTTCGACGGCTCGGCGACATCGGCCTCGGTGAAGCCGGCGGATCGGTAGTGCTCCCGGTAGAACTCGGTGGTACGGAAGGCGTGCAGGGCGATCCGTGCGCTGCGCTCGGCCACCAGAGCGGCCAGGGCCTGCGGTGCCAGTCGTTCGACGGCCAGCATCTCGGTCAACGCGGCTCGGTCCCGTCCCATGACCAGGCGGGTCTTGGCATCGAAGATGCGCCGCTGCAGCCGCGGTCTGAATGAGTCCATCATTGGTCCCCCGTACTCGCCGGCCCCCCGCCGACCCGGTCATGGTACTGCGCGGCCTTCGCCACGTGGGAATGAGCGTCGAGGCGCTGGGTGTCACCGACCGTGGCGGAACGGGGCGCGACGGACCTCGGGAGGACCGGCTCAGGGGCCTTCGGTGCGGCGCAGGACCGCCACCAGGAAGTCCGAGTCCTCGGTGAACGGACGCAGGTCCCAGGTGCCGAGCCTGAGCTCGGGGACCAGCCCGGCGGACTCGGCATCGGCCCAGAACGCGTCGAAGTCGTAGCCCCGGTCCCGTCCGAACCCGATCACCGCGCGACCGCCGTCGGCGAGTGCCCTCGCGAAGCCGGCCAGCGCCGGGCGTCGTTCGGAGGTGGCCAGGAAGGTCATCACGTTGCCAGCACAGACGATCAGGTCGAAGGGCTCGTCGATGCCGTACGAGCTCAGGTCGAGCGTCGCCAGGTCGTCACAGATCCATCGTGCCGCGGGATGCTCGGCCTCGGCCGCAGCGATCAGGGCCGGGTCGAGGTCGACCCCCACCACGGTGTGGCCCACCGCAGCGAGATGACCACCGATGCGACCGGGCCCGCACCCGGCATCGAGGATGCGGGAGCCGCGCGCAGCCATCGCATCGACGGTGCGGGCCTCCCCCACGATGTCATCGCCGCGTTCGGCCATGGCCCGGAATCGGTCGATGTACCACTGCGAGTGGTCCGGCTTGTCGGCCAGCATCTGGCGCCAACGGTTCTGGTCCTGAGCGTTCATCGGGCTCACCGTACGTGTTCGACGGCGTGCAGGTGCAGCTGGCGGGCCGCTTCGGCCAACGACCCGGAGACCGACGGATAGATGGTGAACGCCTGGGCGAAGTCGTCGACCGTGGTCCGACTGTGGACCGCCAGCGACAGGGCGTGCACCAGTTCGCTGGCCCGGGGGGCGACCACCACGCCCCCGATGATGATCCCGGTCAACGGCAGGCAGAACACCTTCACGAAACCGTCGGCGACCCCCTGCATCTTGGCGCGCGGGTTGGTGCGCAACGGCAACATCACCCCGACCGCACGGACCTCCGCGGTGTCGACATCGGTCTGGGTGGCGCCGACCGTGGCGATCTCCGGGGCGGTGAACACGTTCGACGAGACCTGCTTCAGGTCCAACGGACTGACCGCATCACCCAGGGCGTGCCACATCGCGATCCGCCCCTGCATCGCCGCGACCGAGGCGAGCATCAGCACCCCGGTGCAGTCCCCGGCGGCGTACACCCCGTTGGTGGTGGTGCGCGACACCTTGTCGACCGCGATGAACCCGGCCTCGTCGCACTCGACCCCGGCGGTCTCCAGACCCAGATCGGCGGTGTTGGCGATCGACCCCACCGCGAGCAGGCAGTGCGATCCGGTGACCTCGCGACCATCGGTGAGGGTGACCACCACCTGGTCACCGTCCCGGCGCACCGACGCGGCTCGGGACTTGCCCATCACGGTCATCCCCCGGCGGGTGAACACGTCCTCCAGCACCTGGGCGGCATCGGCATCCTCCCCCGGCAGCACCCGATCGCGGGACGAGACCAGCACCACGTCGGCCCCGAGGGCGTCGTAGGCACTGGCGAACTCGGCACCGGTGACCCCCGAGCCGACCACGATCAGGCGCTCGGGCAGGGTCTGCAGGTCGTAGACCTGGGTCCAGGTGAGGATGCGCTCGCCGTCGGGGACGGCGTCGGGCAGCACCCGGGGGTGGGCCCCGGTGGCCAGCAGCACGACATCGGCCGGGATCGACTCCTCACCGGCCTCGGTGGTGGCCACGACCGTACGGGGACCGTCGAGCCGACCGGTGCCGGTGATGATGCGGATCCCCTCGGTCCGGAGTCGGGTCGCGATGTCGTCGGACTGCTGCTGGGCCAGGCCCAGCACGCGCTGGTTGACCGCGGCCAGGTCGACCCGGACGGTGTCCTGGGCGCTGGAGCCGTCGCTGTAGCGGATGCCGAGCTGCTCGGACTCGGCCACGCCGGTCATCACGTCCGCGGTCGCGATCAGGGTCTTGGACGGCACGCAGTCGGTGACGACCGCCGAACCGCCCATCCGGTCGTTCTCGACCAGGACGACGTCACCGCCCAACTGGCGCGCCACCAGCGCTGCCTCGTAGCCTCCCGGCCCGCCTCCGATGATCACCACGCGCGTCAT
>DVLP01000234.1 GCA_018715445.1 Candidatus Avipropionibacterium avicola
GAGGCAGCAGGACAGGTCGTGGTGACCAAGGACGACTGCATCTTCTGCAGGATCGTCGCCGGTGAGCTGCCGTCGCGCACCGTGTACGCCGACGACACGGCGGTGGCCTTCCTCGACCTGTCGCCCTGGCATCGCGGCCACACCCTGGTGGTCCCGCGGACCCATGTCGACGACGTACGCAGCGCCGGCGGGGCCTTCGCCGCGATCGGACCCGCTGTCGAGGCGGTCGCCCGACTCGTGACCGAGCGACTCGGTTGCGACGGGGTCAACGTCACCTCCTCGGCCGGCGAGGTCGCCGGCCAGGATGTCTTCCACCTCCATGTCCATGTCGTCCCGCGCTACGCCGACAAGCCCGGGATCCGTGCGCTCCATGACATCGATGCCGACGCCAGCCCGGAGGCCCTGGACGCCGTCCTCGCGGAGCTCACGTGACCCAGCGGACCCCGTTGCGGGTGCGCCGTCTGACCCGTTGGCTGGTCGAGTTCCTGCCGGCCTGGCTGGTCGCGCTGTTGATCCTGCCCTGGGTGATCCGCAACGGGACAGCGATCCCGTGGGCCCCGCAGACCACCGACCTCGAGGTGTACGTCTGGGCCGTCCGTGACCTGTTGGCGGGCAAGGACATCTACCAGACCCAGACGCCGTTGGGGCTGTGGTTCATCTATCCGCCGATCGCCGCGGTGCTCATGATCCCGCTGGTGGTCGGGCCGTACGTGCTGTGGCAGTTGATCTGGACCGGGCTGCTGATCGCCGCGCAGAACTCGGTGCTGGTCCGGCTGCGCGTCCCGCGGGGCTGGGCGCTGGCGGTCGTGTCGGCCTGTGTCGTGCTGGCGATGGAGCCGATCCGCACCACCCTCGGCTACGGCCAGGTCAACACGATGCTGATGTTCCTGGTGATCGCCGACCTACTGCCGGACCGGGTCGGTGCGGACGGGAAGGTGCGACGACGGTTCATCCCCCAGGGCACGCTGATCGGCCTGGCGGCCGCGATCAAGCTGACCCCGTTGGTGTTCCTGGTCTTCCTGCTGGTGTTGGGGCGACGCCGTGCCTTCGTGGTCGGGACCCTCACCTTCGTCGTCCTGACGGTGGTCGGGGCGCTGCTGATGTGGGAGGGCACCGCCACCTTCTTCGGCGGACTGCTGGGAGGTGACACCAAGACCTCCGGCCCGCAGTACGTCGGCAACCAGTCGCTGGTCGGGGTGACCACGCGACTGCTCGGCCCGACGCCGGGGGCCACGGTCCTGGGCCTGGGGATCGCCGCGGTGGTGGGACTGCTGATCCTGCTCGTGGGCCTGCACTGGTGGCAACGCGGGGAGAAGGGGTTCGCCGTCGCCCTCGGCGGCATCGCGACCTGCCTGGCCTCGCCGTTGTCGTGGACCCATCACTGGGTGTGGGTGCTGCCGCTCGGGGTCGCTGCGGCCCTGTCCACCAAGTTGCCGGCGGCCACGCGGGTGCTGGCCGGTCTGCTCACCCTGTGGGTGTCGCTCTGCCTGCCGTTGTCGGTGCTGCCCTACGGTGAGGGAGCGGTCGATCACTACAACGCGGGCCAGCAGGTCGTCGCGAACCTGGGGCCGTTGCTGGCGGTGGTGCTGGTGGTCCAGCTCGCGGTCGGGGTGCTGCGGGAACGAAATACTCGGGCATCCTAGTTTTGAGACGCATGTCTGAATGGCGAGACGCCCCGTGCAAGGGAGTTGACGGACCGGGCTGCGGGAGAGAAGCTGTTCTCGTGCATCACCACCACATCCTCGTACTCGCCAAGCGTGCTGCTTGAGTTCCTCGAACTCGAACAGCACGCACCCTCGTCTGCTCCACGCAGCGGGGGTTTTTTGTTGCAGTACGACGGTGAGGAGCCGATCCGCCGCTCGACAGTCAGAAAGGTCGACAGATGAAGGACCCGCAGGAGGCCCGCCCGGGGCATCCCGCCGTGCCCACCCCGCCGGGTGGAGCCACGTCCGGAGCCACCACCACCGTTGAGACGGTCACCGGTTCGGAGTCGTTGGTACGGTCCCTCGAGAAGGTCGGCGCCCGCAACGTCTTCGGCATCCCCGGTGGCGCGATCCTGCCGGCCTACGACCCGCTGTTCGACTCCACCCAGGTGCGCCACATCCTGGTCCGTCACGAGCAGGGTGCCGGCCACGCGGCCGAGGGCTACGCCGTGGCCACCGGTGAGGTCGGGGTGTGCATGGCCACCTCCGGTCCCGGCGCGACCAACCTGGTCACCCCGCTCGCCGATGCCCACATGGACTCGGTGCCGATGGTGGCGATCACCGGTCAGGTCCACAGCAACCTGATCGGGACCGACGGCTTCCAGGAAGCCGACATCTGCGGCATCACGCTGCCGATCACCAAGCACAACTTCCTGGTCAAGGACGCCGCGGAGATCCCCGAAGCGATCTCGTCGGCGTTCCACCTCGCGTCCACCGGGCGTCCCGGTCCGGTCCTGGTTGACATCACGAAGGATGCCCTCCAGGCCTCGACGACCTTCTCCTGGCCCACCACCGTTGACCTGCCGGGTTATCGCCCGGTGAGCAAGCCGCACGGCAAGCAGGTCCGCGAAGCCGCCAAACTGATCGCCGCCGCAACCCGGCCGGTGTTCTACGTCGGCGGCGGCGTGGTGAAGTCCGGGGCCGCAGCACAACTGCGCGAACTGGTCGAGCTGACCGGGATCCCGGTGGTCACCACCCTGATGGCCCGCGGCGCCTTCCCTGACACGCACGACCTGCACATGGGGATGCCGGGCATGCACGGATCGGTGTCGGCCGTGGGAGCGCTGCAGCGCAGCGACCTGCTGATCTCGCTGGGAGCCCGCTTCGACGACCGGGTCACCGGCCAGCTCGACAGCTTCGCCCCCGGCGCCAAGGTCATCCACGTCGACATCGACCCGGCCGAGATCTCCAAGAACCGGATCGCCGACGTGCCGATCGTGGGGGACTGCAAGGACGCCATCGACGAGCTGATCGGTCGCCTCCGCGAGCAGCAGCTGCGGCCGCTGGATCCCTGGATCACCTATCTGAAGGATCTGCGGCGGCGTTACCCGACCGGGTACGACCTGCCCGACGACGGCACGCTGGCCCCGCAGCAGGTGATCAAGCGGATCGGCGAGCTGACCGGACCCGATGCGTACTACGCCGCCGGGGTCGGCCAGCACCAGATGTGGGCCGCACACTTCCTGCCCTTC
>DVLP01000235.1 GCA_018715445.1 Candidatus Avipropionibacterium avicola
CTACGGGGTGGTGGCACCGGACGGCGGCACGAAGATCGTGGACGGCTCGATCGAGGGTCTGACGGCTCAGCCGTCGGCATACTTCATCCAGCTCGCTGCCCCACCGGTGGTCAAGGGTGGCTCGGCCGACGCGGTCACCTCGCAGACCGACGCCTTCCTGGCCCACGCCGCCTCCGTCGGCGCAGACCTTGAGGTGCGCCAGACCTACGAGTCGGTGTGGAGCGGCCTGTCCGTCTCCGGGTCCCGTGCGGACGTGGAGCTCGCGGCGAACTCCCCCGACGTGGTCGCGGTCTTCCCGGTGCACCAGATCGAGGCTCCCGAACTGGAGCAGGCTCCCGAGACGTCCCCGATGATGGAGTACGCCAAGGGGATGACCGGGGTCGACGAGGCCCACGCGATGGGCTACACCGGTGAGGGGATGCGCATCTCCATCATCGACACCGGTGTCGACATCGACCACCCCGACTTCGGCGGTTCCGGCACGCCTGGCGACGGCATCACCGAGGACTGGGAGACCGACCAGGTCCAGGTTGGCTACGACCTGGTGGGTGACGCCTACGACGCCTCCACCCCCGAGACCGACTACCCCGTCCCGGACGTCAACCCCGACGACTGCCAGGGCCACGGCAGCCACGTGGCCGGCATCGCCGCCGGCAACGGTGACGAGGAAGCCGGTGGCGTCGTCGGTGTTGCCCCGGACGCGGTCATCGGTGCCTACCGCGTGTTCGGCTGCGCCGGGTCCACCACGGCCGACATCATGCTGTCGGCCATGGAGCTGTCCTTCGAGGACGACATGGACGTGGTGAACATGTCCATCGGGTCCGGCTGGGCCTCCTGGCCGCAGTATCCGACCGCGGTGGCCTCCGACTCGCTGGTCGACGCCGGCATCGTCGTCGCCGCCTCGATCGGCAACGAGGGAGCCAGCGGCACCTTCTCCTCGGGCGCCCCGGGTGTCTCCGAGAAGGCCATCGGCGTCGCGTCCTACGACAACGCGATGGTCACCCAGAACGCCTTCACCTATGGCGACGACGCCGTGTCCGTGGGCTATGCCCCGGCCACCGGCGCCCCGGAGCCCCCGACCGAGGGCACCGAGTCGGTCGTCCGACTGGGTGACCCCGGCACCCCGGAGAGCCGCGCCTGCACGACGGGTGAGCCCCCGGAGGACGGTGGCATCGTCAAGGACGTCGAGGGCAAGGTCGTGCTCATCGAGCGCGGCGTCTGCTCGTTCCACGAGAAGGCCGCCAACGCACAGGCAGCCGGCGCAGTCGGTGTCGTGCTCGCCAACAACGTGCCCGGTGTCATCAACGCCACGGTCGAGGGCGACCCGGCCATCACCATCCCCGTCGTGTCGATCCAGCAGCAGGCCGGCAACGACCTCAACGCGGCGATCGCTGCCAACGACGAGCAGATCGAGATGACCTGGACCGACGAGGTGACCTCGGTCGAGAGCCCCACGGCCGGCCTGATCTCCTCGTTCAGCTCCTACGGCATGACCGCTGAGCTGGAGCTCAAGCCCGACATCGGTGCCCCGGGCGGCAACATCTTCTCCGCCTACCCGCTGGAGAAGGGCGGCTACGCCTCCCTCGGTGGCACCTCGATGTCGTCGCCGCACGTGGCCGGCACCGCTGCCCTGCTGCTGCAGGCACGCCCCGAGCTGGACACGGAGGACGTCCGCACGGTGCTGCAGAACAGTGCCGACCCGGCCATGTGGTTTGGTGACCCGAGCCTCGGCCTGCTCGAGCCCGTGCACCGTCAGGGTGCCGGCATGGTGGACGTCGACGACGCCATCCAGGCGGCGACGATGGTCACCCCGGGCAAGATCTCGCTCGGTGAGACCGACGCCGGTCCGGTGACCAAGAACGTGCAGATCCGCAACACCAGCGACGAGCCGGTGACCTACGCCCTGGTGAACAACACCGGCACGATCGCCACCGACGGCGCCGACTACTCCCCGGGCTACTGGACCGCGGCGACCACGGTCGAGGCGCCGGAGACGGTGACCGTTGCCGCCAGGAGCACCGCATCGGTTGAGGTCACCTTCACCGGCCCGACCATGGACGAGGAGATGGCGGTCGGTCTGCAGTACGGCGGCTACCTCGAGTTCGAGCCGACCGGGGAGACCGGCGGTGACATCCTGCGGATTCCGTATGCCGGTTACGCCGGTGACTACCAGGACCGCGAGGTGCTGCTGCCCGGGCCCTACGAGGACTTCGACTTCCCGGTCCTGGCGGTCGACACCGACGGCACCGGGAACTACAACGTCTTCCCGGAGACGGGCACCGGCGACGAGCCGGTCTTCTCCCTGGTGGACCACGACGACCCGGCGATCATCGCCGAGTTCGGCCACCAGGCCCGCACCGTCGAGTTGACGGCCTACCAGGCCAACGCGGACGGCTCGCAGGGCGAGGAGGTCGGCGTGGTCTACACGGAGGACTACCTGCGCCGCAGTGAGGCACCGGGCGACTTCCTGGCCTTCACGTGGGACGGCACCTTCCAGGGTGCGACCGTCGAGGACGGCAAGTACCTCCTGGAGATGACGATCACCAAGGCCCAGGCGTTCAACGACGAGGGCGAGGCCGAGACGGTGAGCTGGACCGGTGAGCCGTTCACCATCGAGGACGCTCAGGAGGCACCGACCTCCCCGATCGTCTCCCGCATTGACGGCACCGACCGCTACTCCACCGCCGCCAAGATCTCCGGGGCGAACTACGACCCGGGTGTCGACACGGTCTACATCGCCACCGGCCAGACCTACCCGGATGCCCTCGCGGGCGCTGCCCGGGCGGGTGCCGAGGGCGTTCCGGTCCTGCTCGTGAAGCAGGACGCCGTCCCGGCGGCCACCCGGTTCGAGCTCGACCGGCTCGACCCGGGCAAGGTCGTCCTGTTCGGCGGACCCGTTGCCATCAGCAACGAGGTGCTCTTCGAGCTCGACGGGCTGACCGACGGTGACGTGCGCCGCGTCGCGGGCGACGACCGCTACGGGACGGCCGCGGCGATCTCGGCGAACATCGAGCCGGGCATCGACACGGTCTACGTCGCCACCGGTGAGGAGTTCGCCGACGCCCTGACCGGTGCGGCCCGTGCCGGGACCGACGAGAGCGCGGTGCTGCTGACCAAGGCAGACCACCTCCCGAACGCGACGGCGGCCGAGCTCGAGCGTCTCGACCCGACCAACGTGGTCATCCTGGGTGGTCCGCAGGCGATCTCCGACGAGGTCGCTGACCTGCTCGCCACCTATGGCGAGGTCGAGCGCAGGGCCGGGGACAACCGTTACGAGACCGCGGCCGAGATCGCAGCCGAGTTCCCGACTGGTCTGGACGACGTCTTCGTGGCGACCGGTCTGGACTATCCGGACGCGCTGACCGGTGCGGCCCTGGCCGGGCACCTGCACAGCCCGGTGCTGCTGGTCCAGCAGGATCACATCCCGAACGCCACGCTGGGTGAGCTCACCCGTCTGGGCGCGGAGGAGATCCAGATCCTGGGTGGTCGCCTCGCGATCAGCCAGGGTGTGGAGGACTCCTTGGGCGAGATCGTCTACACGCCCTGAGTCTGTCCGTTCACCCGGTGGGCCCGCTCCGAGCATCTCGGGGCGGGCCCACCGCTGTGAGGTCACGGACCGGTCACGGAACCGGCCCATGCGGGAACACGTCAGAGGTCAGACGTGGTTGACTGACGGGACGGGGCCCACCAGGACCCCGCCGAACGAAGGGGGCAGGCATGCTCGCTGCACTCACCGGAGCCGGGCTGTCCGCGGCGGCCGGCCTCAACGCCTATATTCCGTTCCTGATCGTCGCGGTGGTCGCTCGGTTCACCGAGATCATCAACCTGCCCGCGCAGTATGCCTGGATCGAGTCGGACTGGGCCATCGGGGGCGCGGCCGTGCTGCTCGTCGGCGAGGTGGTCTTCGACAAGATCCCGGTCGTCGACCACATCAACGATGCCATCGGCACCTTCATCCGCCCGGCGTCCGGGGGCCTGATCTTCGCGGCCACCCAGGCGGCCGATGACCTGGAGCAGAACGCCTCGTTCCTGCAGGACAACCCGTGGATCGGCGTGGTCCTGGGCATCATCACCGCCGGCATCGTCCACACCGGCAAGGCCGTCACCCGGCCGGTCGTCAACGCCAGCACCATGGGGATCGGCGCGCCGGTCGTCTCGACCGCCGAGGACACCGCGTCCGTGGGGCTGAGCTTCGTGGCGATCTTCTTCCCGATCATCGTGATCTTCGCGCTGCTGCTCATGCTGTGGGGCGGGGTCGTGCTGTGGCGCACGACCCGCAGGCGCCGCCGGGAGCGCGAACAGGCCGTCACCGCCTACTACGGCTGATCGCCGCCGTCGGCGTGCCCCGCCCCGCCGGGTTCACCGGCCGGATGTCTGGCGTCAGCGGGCCGCGAGGACCGCGTCGTAGAGCTCCTTGGTCGACAGGCCGGTGCGCCGCCCGACCTCCCGGCACACGTCCTTGAGCCGCTCACCCGAGGTCGTGCGCTCGAGGATCTCCGGGAGCACGTCGGCGATCTCGACGTCGGGACCGGCGGCGGGGTCCAGACCGCCGACCACGATGGTGATCTCGCCCCGGACGCCGTCCGCGGCCCAGGTGGCCAACGCACCCAGCCCACCGCGGCGGACCTCCTCGTAGGTCTTGGTGAGCTCACGGCATACGGCACCCTGGCGATCCGCCCCCAGGACGGTGGCCATCGAGGAGAGTGTCGCGGCCAGCCGGTGGGGGGCCTCGAAGAAGACCATCGTGCGCGGTTCTGCCGCCAGCTGCGCCAGGGCCCGCTCCCGCTCACCGGCCTTGCGGGGCAGGAAGCCCTCGAAGCAGAACCGGTCCACGGGCAGGGCGCTGACGGCCAGGGCCATCAACACGGCGGAGGGGCCCGGCACGCAGGTGACCGCCAGGTCCTCGGCGACAGCGGCGGCCACGAGCCGATAGCCCGGGTCCGACACCGACGGCATGCCCGCGTCGGTGACGAGCAACACCCGCTCCCCCGCCACGATGCGGGCCACGAGATCGGGCGTGCGGGAGGCCTCGTTGTGCTCGTGATAGGAGATGACGTCGCCGGTGACGGCCACCCCGAGGCGGTCGGTCAGGCGACGCAGCCTCCGGGTGTCCTCCGCCGCGACGACGTCCGCGGTGGCCAACTCGTCCAGGAGCCGCGGGGAGGCATCCCGCGAGTCACCGATGGGGGTGGCTGCCAGGACGAGCGCAGCCCGGTCCGTGGTCACCTCCTGCCGCCGTATGCCGTGGGCCGGCGGATCAGGCGCGGTGCCGCTGGGCCCGGAGCAGGTCGCCGTTCATCTGCGAGATGACGTTGAGCGGGATGCCCTTCGGGCAGGCGCGCGAGCACTCACCGAGGTTGGTGCAGCCACCGAAGCCCTCCTCGTCGTGCTGGGCCGTCATGGACAGCACGCGCGCGTCGCGCTCAGGCTGCCCCTGCGGGAACTCACCGAGGTGGGTGATCTTGGCGCCCATGAAGAGCATGCCGGAGGCGTTCGGGCAGGCGGCGACGCACGCGCCGCACCCGATGCACTCGGCCGCCATGAAGGCGCGGTCCGCGTCGTCCTTGGGGACCGGCGTGGCGTGCGCATCCGGGGCCGACCCGGTGTTGGCCGAGATGTAGCCACCGGACTGGATGATCCGGTCGAACGAGCCGCGGTCCACGCACAGGTCCTTGATGACCGGGAAGGCGTCGGCCCGCCAGGGCTCGATGACGATCTCGTCGCCGTCCCGGAAGGAGCGCATGTGCAGCTGGCAGGTCGTGGTGCGCTCGGGACCGTGCGCCTCACCGTTGATCATCACGCCGCACATGCCGCAGATGCCCTCGCGGCAGTCGCTGTCGAAGGCGACCGGCTCCTCGCCCTTGGCGATCAGCCCCTCGTTGAGGACGTCCAGCATCTCGAGGAAGGACATGTCCTCCGAGACACCGTCGATCGGGTAGGTGACGACACCGCCCTTGTCCTCCGGGCCGGTCTGGCGCCAGATCTTCAGGGTCAGTTTCACGAGGATCCCTCCATGCGAGTCGGGGTGGGGCGAGTCGGGGTCGGCAACGGGCGGGGCGCTGCGGGGGTGGTCACTTGTAACTCCGTTGCTTCAGCTCGATGGCCTCATAGACGAGGGGCTCCTTGTGCAGGACGGGGTCGCCGTCCTCACCGCCCCACTCCCAGGCACCGACATAGAGGAACTCGTCGTCATGGCGCAGCGCCTCACCGTCCTCGGTCTGGCTCTCCGCGCGGAAGTGCCCGCCGCACGACTCGCGGCGGTGCAGGGCGTCGATGCACATGAGCTCACCGAGCTCGAGGAAGTCGGCGACCCGGCCGGCCTTCTCCAGCGACTGGTTGAGGGTGTCGGCGGCACCGAGCACCCGCACGTTGCGCCAGAACTCATCGCGCAGGGACCGGATCAGGTCGATGGCCTTGCGCAGTCCCTCCTCGGTGCGCTCCATGCCGCAGTACTCCCACATGATGTGGCCGAGCTCCTTGTGGAAGGAGTCGACCGAGCGCTCACCGTTGATGCCGAGCAGCGTCGCGATCCGACCCTCGACGGCGTCCTGCGCCTCGACCACGGCCGGGTGCTTCTCATCGATCGGCTCGTAGGGGCCGTCGGCGAGGTAGTCACGGATGGTGTTGGGCAGCACGAAGTAGCCATCCGCCAGGCCCTGCATCAGCGCCGAGGCACCGAGGCGGTTGGCGCCGTGATCGGAGAAGTTGGCCTCCCCGGCGACGAACAGACCCGGGATGGAGGCCTGCAGGTCGTAGTCGACCCAGAGACCGCCCATCGTGTAGTGGACCGCCGGGTAGATGCGCATCGGCACCTGGTAGGGGTCCTCACCGGTGATCTGCTTGTACATGTCGAACAGGTTGCCGTACTTGGCCCGCACGGCGTCCTCACCGAGCCGCCCGATGGCCTCCTTGAAGTCCAGGTAGACCCCGCGGCGGAAGTCGCCGACCTTGGGCCCGACCCCGCGGCCCTCGTCGCACATGTTCTTGGCCTGCCGGGAGGCGATGTCCCGGGGCACCAGGTTGCCGAACGAGGGATAGAGGCGCTCCAGGTAGTAGTCGCGGTCCTCCTCGGGGATCTCGCGCGGGTCCTTGTCGCAGTCCTCCCGGCGCTTGGGCACCCAGATGCGCCCGTCGTTGCGCAGCGACTCCGACATCAGCGTCAGCTTGGACTGGTGGTCGCCGGAGACCGGGATGCACGTCGGGTGGATCTGCGTGTAGCAGGGATTGGCGAAGTAGGCGCCCTTGCGGTGGGCCCGCCAGGAGGCGGTGACGTTGCAGCCCATCGCGTTGGTCGACAGGAAGTAGACGTTGCCGTAACCACCGGAGGCCAGCACGACGGCGTCGGCCAGGTGCG
>DVLP01000236.1 GCA_018715445.1 Candidatus Avipropionibacterium avicola
GACCAGCCGCGGCGAGCACGGCGCGTCGAGCCTGTCGTGGCGAAGACATCCCCGGAGCTCGACGCGGCGATCACGACGTCGTCGACGGCGATGAGTCCGGCCGAGACGTTGCCGCGGACCTTGGTCGTCCAGTCCGGCAGGAAGCCGTCGACCTCGAAGTGGATGATGGTCTGCCACAGGTCGGCCCCGATGGTGCCGGATCCGGCCTCGCCGGTGACCCGGACCATGACCCGGTTGTGTCCGGGCACGACCTCGGCCGCGTCCAGGGTGATGGTCCAGACCGATCCGTCCTGGCTGAGCTCCTGGTAGCCCTCGACATTGCCCTTGGAGATCGCATGACCCATCAGGGCGGCCCGGACGCTCTCGACCTCGACGTCATCGCGAAGGATGACGCTGACCTCGATGCCGTCGTCGGTGAGCTCAGCGGTGGCGGCCACGGGCTGCAGGCGGTTGCGATCGGCGACCGACAGGGTGATGGGGGGCAGGCTGCGGCGTCCGGCGGTCAGCTTCGGGTCGACCGGATCGTCGAGGTCGACCCGCTCGACCTCGAACAGGTCGGAGTCCTCGCTGGTGCGCCGCGTGAACTGGTAGTAGCCGGCCCGCTCGGCATTGGCCTCGCCGGTGAGCTCGACCAGACCGTTGACGATGTTGTGCCTCTCACTGTGGATGTGGCCACAGAGGAAGGCATGGGCCTCGCCTTCGGTGAGGACGTCGAGGAATCGGTCGCCGTTGCGCACCTGGTTCGGCGTGAGGGCGACGATGTGGTGACCCACGACCAGGATGGGGCGTCCCTTCGCCTTGGCCAGGTCCTTGCGCAGCCACGACAGCTGCTCCTTGTCGTAGTCGGCGACCGACTGCTGCTGGATGGAGGCGTTGGTGAGCACGACGTGGACGTCGCCGACGTCGACCGAGTAGTCGGTCGGCCCGATCAGGTCGTGGTAGCCCTCGTGGGCATCGCCGATCCAGGCGGCGTCGTGGTTGCCCGGGACGTGGTGGATCCGCTTGCCGAACTCGGCGGGGAACATCGCGAGCCAGTGCCGGAACTCGGTGACGCTGCCGTGCTCGGTCAGGTCACCGCCGTGGATCACCAGGTCGGGGTCGAGCTCGACCAGGGCGTCGATCATCACCTGGGCCCGGGCTGACTTGTCCGGATCCTCAGGGTCGACGTGGACGTCGGTGACATAGGCGATCACCTGTCCGACCTCTGGGTCGGCGGCCCGGGCCAGCGGTGCCGGCAGCGAAGCCAGCACGGGTAGGGATGCAGCAGCCAGGAGGTGCCTGCGCTTCACTGTGACGACATTGTCAACCATGGTGGTGGCTTCCTTGTCAGGTGGGGGATCCTGCGGGGGTCGGTGCGGTGTCGGAGTCCAGGTGCGGACCCAGGTAGGCGCCCTGGTCCAGCAACTGTCGTTGCAGGGCAGGGACATCGGTGTCATGGACGGTGTGTCCGTCGCGGACGGCCCAGGCGGCGGCCACGCCGGCGGCCTCGCCCATGGCGAAGCAGGGCGGCATCACCCGTACGGCGGCCAGGGCTTCGTGGGTGGCCGAGATGCAGCGTCCCGAGACCAGGACGTTGTCCAGGTCCTGCGGGGTCAGGCTGCTGTAGGGGATCTCGTAGATGTTGGCCGTGGGCGGGATGCCGTCGTCGAAGGGCCCGTCGCCGCTGGTCGGGTTGTGGATGTCGACCGGGTAGCCGGCGGCGGCGATCACGTCGTCGAAGTGTTTGCCCTGTTGGAGGTCCTCGAAGGTCAGGGTGTAGTCACCCAGGATGCGGCGGGTCTCACGGACACCGATGGTGGCGGCGGTGTCGAGCAGCTCACAGTTCTCCAGGCCCGGCAGCCGCTTGCGGAAGAACTCCAGCAGGTTGGCGACCTGGTGGCGTGCCTCGACCTCGGCGGCGGTGAGGTCGGCGACGCTGGTGCCGTCCTTGCCGAGCACCCGGGTCGTGTTGATCCGCCAGACGCCCGGCTCAGGGGTGCGGAACAACTGCACGCCGCGGCGGGGGATCGGGTAGCTGCCGTCCTCGCGGGCCGCGGTGACGATGTCCTCGTACGGGAAGCGGTTCTCCGGGTGGGTGCGGTAGTACTCGTCGACGGCATCGTCGTCGACGTTCTTGATCCGGAAGAACAGCGTCATCGGCTGGACCTCGCCGTCGCTCTCGCGTCCGTAGGCGAACCGGGCGCCGGCCCCGGCCGCGACATCGCCGTCACCGGTGCAGTCGATGACCATGCTGGCCGGCACGTAGCCCAGTCCGTCCTTGTTGGCGACCACGACGCCGCGCACCGTGCGGTCCTCGGCCACCACGTCGGCCACGAAGGTGTGCAGCATCAGCTCGACACCGGCCTCCTGCAGCATCTGCAGCCCGACGTACTTGGCGGCCTCGGGATCGAACGGGGTGACCCGCTCGTGTCCGAACACCATGAACCCGGCGAACCCGGTCCCCGAGTCGACCCGGGAGGGGTGGATGGCGCCGCCGGAGTCCTCCATCCGGCGGACGAACTCGTCGAAGATGCCGCGGACCAACTGGATCTCGCCGTCAAGGGAGAAGGAGGTCATGCAGGGACCGACCAGCCCAGCGGTCAGGTTGCCACCGACGAAGCCGAAGCGGTCGATGATCCGTACCGAGGTGGCTCCGGCGCGAGCGGCGGCAATCGCGGCCGCGATGCCGGAGGGACCACTGCCGACGACCAGCACGTCGGTCGCGGGGTAGCTGGTGAGGTGCTCGACGAAATCAGGGGTGCGCATGGGGACAGTCTCCGTGGTGGTGGCGGATCGGTGGGGTGGTCAGCGACGGTTGAGCAGGGAGCGGCCGCGGCACGGCCAGCGGCGATCCGGCTCGACTCCGAGGTGGTGCCAGGCAGTGGGAGCGATGTCGATGTTCTCAGCCTCCTCGGCCCAGGTGACCTGCGGCGCATCGCCCAGGAACCCTGCCACCACGTAGGTCTGGCGCTCCTGCCAGCTGCCGCCGCCGTGGCCACCGCCGTCGAGGTGGCCGTGGTCGGTGGTCAGGATGACCAGCCACTGCTCCTCGGCGAAGCTGGCGCGGGACTCGATGGCGCGGACCATCCGGGCCAGACGCTCGTCCTGACGCCCGATGGCAGCCCGGTACTCCTCGCCGACACCGTGGTCGTGGGCGGCGGAATCTGTCTCACCGAAGTAGACGAAGCTGAAGTCGGGCCCGTGCTCACCCAGGTGTTGCTCGGCGGCGTCGATCACGAGCTGGTCGGAGTCGGCGAATCCGCGGGGGTACTCCCGTCGGTCGAACCAGTTCAGCGTGTTGACACCGGTGCCCAACAGGGGTCCCGGTCCGTACTCGCTGCCGAAGATCAGGGCGGACGCGGCGCCGTAGGTCGTGAGCGACGGATCGGCACCGTGGGCGCGGCTGAGCATGTCCGGGGTGCGGTGGAACAGGTGGTGCTCACCCTCGTTGCTCAGCACCTGGTGCTGGTCCGGCCAGACGCCGGACAGCATGGTGGACCAGCCGACCGCGGTCTTGGTGGGGGCGACATCGACATCAGGTTGGGTGGTGCTCCACCAGTGGCCGTTGTTGTCGGCGATGGCGCCGATGGTGGCCGGGCGGAGCTCACGCAGGACGTCGTCGCGGACACCGTCCCAGCCGACGACGAGGACCTTGGGACGCGGGGATGAGGGACGACTCATGGACGTCAGTCTGGCCATCGTCCGAATCGACCTGCAATACTTCCCGACAGATGTGCACATCCGTGCAGTTCACCCAAACTTGCAGACGGAGGGGTCGGCGAGCATGGTGCAACGCGACGACATGCGGGCCGAGCTCGCCCTGAGGGCGGCTCAGCGGTACTACCTGCAGGACGCCACGATGGATGCGATCGCCAAGGAGCTGCGGGTCTCTCGGTCCACGGTGTCGCGGTTGATCAGTTACGCCCGGGAGGCCGGGCTGGTGGAGATCCGGGTGCTGCCGCCCACCGCCCAGGTCAGTGAGGTCGAGGCCGAGTTCGCCGAGCGGTACGGGATCCACGCCCATGTGGTCCACGTGCCCGATCACACCACGCCGGTGGAACGCCACCAACGCACGGCCAGCCACGCCACTCGGGTGCTGAACTCGATCTTCACCTCCGACATGGTGCTCGCGCTGGCGTGGGGGACCATGGTGCGCGAGATCAGCGAGGCCCTGACTGCCCGGACGGTGACCAACTGCCGGATCGTGGTGCTGAACGGGATCGGCCATCCTCGGGCCCTGGGGGAGCACTACTCCAGCGCCATCCTGACGGCTTTCGGGGCTGCCTACAACGCCTACATCCAGCGGCTGCCGGTGCCGGTCTTCCTGGACCGGGCCGAGACCAGACAGGCCCTGTTGGAGGAGCGCTCGGTCCAAGCGGCCACCGCGCTGCAGCGCGATGCCGATGTGGCGCTGTTCAGCATGGGCCATGTCGAGAACGGCGTCCCGTCGTCGCCGTACCGGGCCGGCTACTTCCTTGACCAGCAGGACTTTCGCGAGTTGCTGGAGGACGGCGTGGTCGGCGACCTGGCCACCACCTTCATCCGTGCCGACGGCAGCCATGACGGCATCAGACTGAACCGCAGGACGACCGGGCCCGACCTGGAACAGTTCAGCGCCATCCCCCATCGGATCTGTGCCGTCTCCGGTCACCACAAGATCCCGGCCCTGCGGGCGGCGCTGCGCGGCGGCCTGGTCACCGATCTGGTGATCGACGAGATCACCGCCCGGGCCTGTCTCACCGACACCCCGATCGGTACGGCTCCCGAAATCTCCCGGTGAGGCCACGTTCACCATCACGACATGTGCACAGGCGTCAATACTGCACGTCTGTGCAAGCTCATTGCACGAAGTTCCGTGCCACTCGTAACCTCACCTTGAGGCCCTGCGGTACGGCCCGCCCGGCGAAAGGAACAACGGATGTCCACACCATTTCAGGTCAACAGGCGACAGGTGCTCGGCGCGATGGCAGCGCTGCCACTTCTGGCAGGGGGGTGCTCCTTGGTGTCGGGCGGTGGGTCCAATGACAACGTTCTGCGGACCAACTACGCCGGCTCGGCCGACACCATGCAGATCCCCAGCCCCAACCCGATCGCCGACAAGCTCTCCGAGGTTGTCGGCATGGATGTGACCAACGAACGTACGCCGGAGGACATGGGTGCGGCCCTGGCCGGTGGCCAGGCACCGGACATCTTCCTGTCCTCACGCTCGCAACTGCGGGCCTATGACCGCCAGGGCCTGCTGCTGGACCTGACTCCGTACCGCGACCAGCTCGCCGACTACGAGGCCTTCGTCACCACCGATCAGCTCAACACCGGCATGATCGACGGCAGGCTCATGGCCGTGCTGCGCAAGCCGCGCGAGTTCAGCTACGGAGGCCTGTGGATCCGCGGTGACTGGCTGGACAAGCTGGGTCTCGACCTGCCGAAGACCACCGAGGACTTCGCCGAGGCGATGAAGGCGTTCCGCGACGAGAAGCCCGGCCGCAGCGATGCCGTGCCGTTCACCGGCTCAGGGGCCGGAGCCTTCAGCATGCTGTACGGCGCCTTCGGGGTCGGCAGCCCGGACGACCTCTATGCCAATGGTGGCGAGATCGTCGACGGCTACAACGATCCTGCGAACCTGGAGCCGTTGGAGTACATCCATTCACTCTTTGCCGAGAAGCTGATCGATCCGGACCTGTTCAGCGTCAAGACCGCCGACGCCCGGGACCGTGCCCTCCAGGGCAGCGCCGGGGCGATCTACACCGGCTGGGACCAGATGAAGAAGCCCGAGTACGTCGAGGCGGCGAAGAAGGCTCAGCCTGACTCCGACTGGCGGATGATCGATGTCCTGTCGGCCCCCGGTCACGAAGGCGTGATGCCGTCGGACGCGTACGGTGCGGTGCAGGGCATCCCTGCCGAACTCGCGGACAACGAGGAGAAGCTCAACGCCACGATCAAGCTGCTCAACTACCTCGGCACCGAGGAGGGCTCCCGCCTGGTGATGTTCGGCATCGAGGGCACCCACTACGAGGTCGACGGCGACTCGGTCAAGGCCCTGCCCGCCATGGACGAGGAGGGTGCCTACTTCTTCGCGTACCAGATGGCCGGTCGCGACGAGGAGTTCTACCTGGACGTGAAGTTCGATGCGCAGCGCGAGTACTGGAAGGCCTGCATGGAACGCGAGCGCCTGGCCACGTACCAGACCCTGGTGACGCCGCCGGAAGGCTTCAGCACTGCCGACGCCAACCGCTTCGGCTCCGAGCAGACCGTGCTCTTCATGACCGGTGAGCGCAATCTCAACGAGTACCCGAAGTTCCTGGACGAGCTCAACTCCCAGTTCGACTACTCGACCTATGTCGACTCGGCACGGGAGCAGCTGGCTGAGCTGGGACTGCCGGAGTGACCGTGTCCGGTGGCGATTCAGGAGCCGGCCGCTGGGCCGTGGTCCTCGAGGCGCTCACCAGCTTCTGGCGGGCGGTGGGCGTCACCGTGATGTGGTTGGTCGCCTGCCTGCCCGTCGTGACCGCAGGTGCCGCCACGATGGCACTGGTCGGGGTCGTGCGCGACACAGCACTGCACCGCGAACGTCCGGTCGTGCGGTCCTATCTGGCCCACCTGCGCGACAATGCCAGGCTCGGTACGGGATGGCTGGTGTTCACCCTGCTCCCGGTGGTGGCACTCGCGGTGACGTGGCGCCAGCCCGCAGCGGTCTGGACCGACGTCCTCGCCGTGATCTCCATGATCGGTGTCGTGGCCATGCTTCCCCTGCTGGTGCACGGCTGCACGCTTGCCGTCCACACCCGGCAGCCGTCACTGCGAGCGCTCTACCGTTCCAGTGTGCTGCTCGCCGTCGCCACTCCGGGGCCGACCCTGATCGGCTTGCTCATGATCGCTGCCGTCGTCGTGGCGACGGCGGTCTGGCCCGGCGCGATCATCGTCCTGGGTTATCCGGTGGCGCGGGCGTTGTTCAACGGATTCCGCCGCGGGTTCAACGCTGTTGCCGTGCAGCCCGGGCCCGTACGAGAGGAGCATGCCCATGGCCTCGGCTGAGGTGGCGACCACTGCCACACAGCGCCCGTCCGGTGAGGGCACGTCCGGTGAGACCACGCCGGCCCGTTCGCACTCGCCGTCACGGCGACGGTGGCGGCGGACGTGGGCGGCGCGGGCGCTGTTCCTGATGCTGGTCCCCGGCGCGGTGTACCTGTTGATCTACAAGTACGGCCCGATGTACGGGGTGCTGATCGCCTTCAAGGACTACAGCATCCGCGACGGCATCCTGGGCAGCCCGTGGGCGGACCCGTGGTACGGCCACTTCGCCGAGTTCATCACCTCCCCGTTCTTCGGGTCGTTGATGACCAACACGGTGCTGATCTCTCTCTACAAGCTGCTCTGGGGCACGATCCCGCCGATCCTGGTGGCACTGCTGTTCAACGAGTGTCGTCAGGTGTGGTTCCGACGGATCGCCCAGACCGTGAGCTACATGCCGCACTTCCTGTCCTGGGTGATCATCTACGGCGTCGCGATCGCCCTGCTGTCACAGGGAACGGGCGTGTTCAACGGCTTCCTGCGCGACACCTTCGGGTTCAGCATCCCCTTCCTGACCTCGAACGACTGGTTCCGCAGTGTGCTGGTCATCTCCGATGTGTGGAAGGACATCGGCTGGGGCGCGATCATCTACTTCGCTGCCATGGTGGGGATCGACCGCAGCTACTACGAAGCGGCGATGGTCGACGGGGCCGGTCGGCTGCGCCAGATCTGGCACATCACGCTGCCGGGGATCCGTCCGGTGATCATCCTGCTGCTGGTCCTGAAGCTGGGCGGCATCCTCGATGCAGGCTTCGACCAGGTCTTCATCTTCTACAACGTGCAGGTCTATCCCAGTGGCGACATCATCGACACCTGGGTCTACCGGGCCGGCTTGGAGAATCTGAACTACAGCCTCGCCGCCGCCGTGGGGTTGTTCAAGTCCGTGATCGGATTGGTGCTGATCGTCGTGGCCAACCGGATCGCCAAGAGATGGAATGCGCAACTATGGTGAGTCAGCCAACCGAGACCGAGCCGGAGTTGGTGAGCACCGAGGAGGCTGCGGTCGAGCCGGAGACCAAGCCGACCACGGCGATCCGCTCACGGGGCGACCGGATCTTCGACACCATCGTCAACGTCGGACTGCTGCTGGTCATGGTGGCCGCGGTGCTTCCGCTGCTGGTCGTGGTGGTCGCCTCGTTCACCCCCTACGCGGAACTGTTGCGCAACGGTGGATACTCCTTGTTCCCACGGGCCTTCACCCTGGACGGCTACCGTGCCGTCCTGGCTGATGCACGGCTGCAGCAGGGCTTCATCGTCTCGGTGTTCATCACGGTGGTGGGTGTCACGATCAACATGGTCGTGTCGGTGCTGTTCGCCTATCCGTTGAGCCAACCGCACCTTCCGGGTCGTCGTGGGTGGCTCTTCTTCGCCATCCTGACCACGCTGTTCAATGCCGGCATCATCCCCACCTTCCTCGTGGTGCAGGGGACCGGGCTGCTCAACACGGTCTGGGCGATGATCATCCCGACCACGGTCAGTGTGTT
>DVLP01000237.1 GCA_018715445.1 Candidatus Avipropionibacterium avicola
TCTGGTTCTCGTGGTGGTCCGTGGTGTCGGTGGCCCACCGGATCGGCTCGTACGGGATCCGCAGGGCGCGGAAGATCTCGTCGTAGAAGCCGTCCTCACCGAGCAGGATGCGGTGCAGCACGGCCAGGAACTCGCCCGAGACGGCGCCCTGGATGATGCGGTGGTCATAGGTCGAGGTCAGCGTCATCACCTTCGACACCGACATTTCGCTGAGCCGCTCCGGGTCCGAGCCCTGGAACTCCGGCGGGTAGTCCATCGACCCGACACCGATGATCGCGCCCTGACCGTTCATCAGGCGGGCGACCGAGTGGTTGGTGCCGATGGTGCCCGGGTTGGTCAGCGTGATGGTGGTGCCGGCGAAGTCGTCGAGGGTGAGCTTGTTGTTGCGCGCCCGGCGCACGACGTCCTCGTAGGCCGCCCAGAACTGGGCGAAGTCGAGGTCCTCGCAGGCCTTGATGTTGGGTACCAGCAACTGGCGGGTGCCGTCCGGCTTGGCCATGTCGATGGCCAGACCGAGGTTCACGTGCTCAGGGATCACCAGGTTCGGCTTGCCGTCGACCTCGGCGTAGCCATTGTTCATCGCGGGCACCTTCGCCAGCGCCTTGACCATGGCGTAGCCGATCAGGTGGGTGTAGGACACCTTCCCGCCGCGGGCCCGCTTGAGGTGGTTGTTGATCACCACGCGCTGGTCGATGACCAGCTTCACCGGTAGGGAACGGACGCTGGTCGCGGTCGGGATCGACAGCGAGAGGTCCATGTTCTTCGCGGTGCGCAGGGCCGGGCCCTTGAGGACCTTGTTCTCCGTGGTGTCGGGAGAGGTCTCCGGACGCACCGACGGGTTCGGCGGATCGGCCGGGACGCCGCCACTGGTGCCGGGCTTGGTGGGCCGGGCCTCCTTGACCTCATGGGGCTTCTCGACGGTCGGCTTGCGCCGGGTCGACGGCTGGGGGGCCTGCGACGGGGTAGGGGCGCCCTCGGCCTTGGGGGCCGGTGCGGGACCGGCGGTGTTGGGGCTCGCAGCCGGCGCGGGGGCAGGCTTCTTCTTGGCCGCAGCCGGCGCGGGGGAGGTGCCCTCCGGCGTGCCGGCGCCGTGCTTGTCGAAGTAGTCGCGCCAGCTCGGGTCCACCGACGACGGGTCCGCCCGGTACTTGTCGTACATCTCCTCGATGAGCCAGTCGTTCGGACCGAAGTCGACTGCTTCCGAAGCACCGGGTGTTCTTGGCTCGGGCGCCACCATTCCTACTTCCGTGGTCAGGTCTCACATGTGGTGGGGACTGATCCCCCGACAGACTCCTAGGCTACCCAACAGCGCAGACCACTGTCGCGCTGGTCCCCCCGTGTCTCCTCCCGGGTCTGCCTGTGTCCGGCCACCTCGACCGGTCAGGGCCAGCCAGAGGGCACCGGCCAGTCCGTCGCCGGCCTCGTGGACGGCGGCGAATCCGGCCTCCTGCAGCCGGTGGCGCACCGGTTCGGCGAGTGGTCCGGACCCGGTCACCAGGGATCCGGCGAGCACGATCGCCAGGTCGCTGCGACCGTCGGCCAGGTCGACCAGACGGCGGCTCACCAGTGCCGCGGCGCGATCCAGAATGTCGGCGGCGGCCGGGTCCGGCAGCGCATCGGAAACCAACCGGGCCAGCACCGAGAGCTCGCGTGGGCCGCGCCGGTAGCACTCGGCGATGGTGTCGGCGGCCCCGGTGGTGCCCAACGTGGTCAGCACCGATCGGGTCAGCGGCCCGGGATCGGTCCCGTGCTCCAGCTCCCGCAGGCTGGCCCGTACGGCTTCGCGACCCAGCCACCAGCCCGACCCCTCGTCGCCCAGCAACCATCCCCAGCCGTCACGCCGGGCGAGCTGGTCGCCGTCGCGGATCTCCATCGCGCCCGAGCCGGTGCCGGCGATGGTGACCAGCCCATGGGAGTGCCAGGTGCCCGAGGAGTAGGCGACCGCGAAGTCGGAGACGAGGCGGACGTCGTAGCTGTGGTCCGGACCGAAGACCTCGTCGCGGAACCGGGCGGCCGTCTCGTGATCGAGTGTGCTGACTCCTGCGAGGCCGACGGTGGCTGCCACAATGGGCTGGTCGGAGGAACCGTCGAGGCGTGTGGCTGCGGCCTTGCGTGCCTCGGTGACCACGTCCCGTACGGTGGCGACACTGGCGGACAGACCCACGGCGGCCGGATTGCCCGGCCCGCCGGTCGCGGTGGCGACCACCTCGCCCGAGGTGGTGGCCAGGGCGATGCGGGTCGAGGTGCCACCGATGTCCGCCCCCAGGACCAGTTCGAGCGCTGCGGTCGCGATCGGGTAGGAAGTCACTTGCCGATCATGACCGCTGGCCACCGATTTGGCCACATCGTCCGAGGAGACACGCATGGCAGACCGCCCCACCATCGGGCGTCGCACCCTGATGGGCCGGACGGCCCTGGGCAGTGCGGTCGTGGCCCTGGGAGGCGTCGCTGCCTGCACCCCGCAGGACCCGGACGACCCGGTGCCGCCCTCGACCCCGGCCTCCAGCCCGCCCGCCGACGAGAACCCCTTCGAGGTGGAGCGCGACCAGGTCGTCGAGCTGGTGGCCTTCACCGGCCGCTACCGGATCGCCCCCTTCGAGGCGCTGGGCGAGATCTACACCGACCAGTGGGGGCCGGGCCTGCGGGTCGAGGAGGCGGCGAAGGTGACCTCCACGCTGCAGCCCCGCTTCGAGGAGCAGAGCCCGCCCGACGTGTTCGTCAACGGTGGGTCGGAGTCGCTGCCGCTGACCGAGCTGGTCGGGCAGGGGGCGTTGACCGACCTGGGCCCGTTGCTGGACGCCCGGACCGTCGACGACGAGGACGTACGGATCCGCGACCTGTTGCGACCCGAGGCGATCGAGGCCGGGACCGTCGACGGCACCGTGGTCGAGCTGCACTACGCGTTGGCGGTCTGGGGCCTGTGGCACTCGAAGGGCTTGTTCGAGCACCACGACTGGGAACCGGCCAGCACGATGGACGCGTTCATGACCCTGTGCGAGCAGATCGCCTCGACGACCTCCCAGCCACCCCTGGTGCACGGGGGCCTCCACGCCGAGACGATGGCCACCCTGATCTGCCACCAGGCGATCAAGCAGGGCGGCCAGGACGTGCTGCTCAAGCTGGACAACCTCGACCCGGACGCCTGGACCCAGGATGCGGTCTTCGCCACGGTGAAGCGATGGGAGGAGATCGCCGCCGAGGGGTGGATCCACCCGGACTCGGCGACCCTGGACGCCGTCGAGGCCGAGCAGCGCTGGCTGGCAGGGGAGGCCGCGCTGGTGCCGGGCGGGTCCTGGTTGGAGTCCGAGGTCGGTGGCATCCCCGAAGGCATCACGGCCGCCTTCAGCCCGCTGCCGTCGCTGGACGCCACCGACGAACTGCCGTACGAAGCGCTCGGCACCGATCCCGGTCTGCCGTTCTCGGTCCCGGAGCAGGCGTCGAACCGGAACGGTGGCCTGGAGTTCCTGCGGATGGCGCTCAGCGAGGACGGGGTGCGGGCCTTCCAGCAGGCCACCGGTGCGGTCTGCACCGTGATCGACGCGGCGGACCAGGTCGAGGACCCCTCCGCTGTGCTCTCCTCAGTCCTGGAGGCCGTCGACGCGGCCGGGGATGACCTGTTCGACCTGCGCTGCCTGCGGTGGTACGGCGAGCTGCGGACCGCCGCTCGCGACACCACCCGACGGCTGTTGTCCGGTGAGGCGACGACCGACCAGTTCGTGGCCACCATGCAACGCGCCACCGATCGGGTGGCGGGCGACCCTCAGGTCACGAAGTTCCGCCGGACCTGACGTCCCCCGAGCCCTTGGTCACGACCCCCGAGCTCGTCGAGGGGCGCACCGCCAGCACGACGGTCACCACGGTCAGCACGACCAACCCGAGGTTGCGGACAGCGAGCACCACCGTGGCGCCGAGCAGCAGCCCGGGGTCCACCGGCTGACCGGGAGCAGTGGTCAGCGGGGGATAGCAGATCGGGTAGAGCAGATGGGTGGCGACGCCCAGGCCGATCACCGACCACGCGATTGCTGAACTCGTCCGCGCCCGCCGCCGGGCCGCACGGTCCCCGGTCCCGGAGTTCAGCAGCAGGCAGGCGACCGGTCCGGCCAGCCACAGCATGTACTGGGTGGAGAAAGTCTTGTTGGTCACGATCAGCACCAGCAACATCGCCAGGGCCAGCATCGCGATCCGCCACGACACCTCGGGTGCGCCCGGGCGCTGCGCGGCCGTCCGCAGTTGCCAGACCAGCAGCCCGGCCAGGGCGACGATCAGCAGTCCACCCACCGCGGTCGCCACCGAGGCGACCTGCAGCAGTGACTCCCGGCCGGGGCCGGACAGGATCTCGAAGGCGTTGTACTGCGAGAGCTCGATCGGCCACTGGTCGGGATCGGCCAACCGCGCCACCATCAGCGGCGTCGCCACGATGGACTCGATCTGCAGGCCGCGGTCGGACTGCCAGGTCAGCGGTGAGACCAGCCGGTCCCAACCGCCCTGCACCAGGCTGATGCCGGCCAGCACCACTCCGGTCGCGGCGAAGGCGACGGTGGTCCACAGTCGCGCCCGGCCGGGACGCGGCAGCAGGGCCAACCAGGTGACCGCCGGCCACAACTTGGTGGCGGCCCCGATCGCGGCCAGGGCGCCGGCGAGCTTGGGGTGGGTCGCCGACAGGATCAGGGCACCACCGACCAGGACGGCCGGCAGCATGTCGAAGCGCAACCAGCACAGCGGTCCGAGGACCAGGGCGAAAACCAACCAGAAGTCGATGGCGGCACTGCGCCGACGCCCGGAGGCACGCCACAGCAGCCACGTGAAGCCGGCATCGAGCGCCGCCATCAGCACGACGAAGCCGAGGGCGTAGAGCTGGGGACTGCCGAAGCTGAGCAGGTCGGGCAGTTGCAGCGCCCACACGGCCGGCACCGGGTACTCCAACATCACCGAGCCGATCCCGCCGTCGGCCAGGGCCCGCAACTTTTCCTCGTAGTAGAACGGGTCGTTGTGGGCCCAGTTCTCCGCTGGGGTGATGATGAGCAGCATCATCAGCGCTCGCGAGACGATCCAGGCCAGACCGAGGCGGGCCGTCGGTCCCAGACCGGCGAACCACCGGGGTCGGGTCATCCTGCCCAGCACCTCGGTCGTGGTGGCGTCGGTGTCGAGGTCAGCAGGCACGCGCCAT
>DVLP01000238.1 GCA_018715445.1 Candidatus Avipropionibacterium avicola
GCCGAAGCGGTCGAACAACCGGCGCTCGGCGTCGACGTCGAGCGCCGAGGTCGGCTCGTCCAGCACGATGAGGGCCGCATCGGGCAGGAAGGCCCGGGCCGTGGCGACCCGCTGCCACTCACCGCCGGACAGGTCCACTCCGCCGAACCTGCGGGTCAGCTCGGTGTCGAGCCCGTCGGGAAGCTTGTCCACCACACCCAGCGCGCCACCGCGGTCGGCGGCGGCCAGTACCAGGGCCCGGCGTTCGTCGTCGGATACGTCGGGCGCCAGCAGCTCGGGTTGGCCGATCGCGATGTTGTCGCCCAAGGTGAAGGAGAAGCGGGCATGGTCCTGGTAGACGGTGGCGATCCGGCTTCGCCAGGACCGTAGGTCGTACGCGTCGAGTGCGACGCCGTCGACGGTGATGGAACCGGAGTCCGGGTCGTACATCCGCGTCAGCAACTTGACCAAGGTGGACTTGCCCTCACCGTTCTCTCCCACCAGGGCAGTGGTCTGCCCGGCCGGCAGCTCGAGATCGACCCCGCGCAGGACCTCCTGACCGGATGCGTCGTCAGTGCCGTACCCGAACCGTACGTCGGAGAGCGTGACACCACTGGTCAGCCGTGTCGGCATCGCGACTCCGGGCTCGACGACTCTGATCCGCGGTTGCGCCTGCGACTCGAGCTCGCGGAGCGCGTCGAGGTTCTTGAGTGGTTCGAGGACGCTCATGGTCACCGCGATCGCCAGCCGGAACAGCGTGACGAAAAGGGAGGTGATGGCGGTCAGGAAGAGTGCGATGTCACCGGCGGACATCAGGCCGGCGGCGGCTTGCCGAGCCACCCAGCCGAAGCTGATCGCCACCGCCAGCGCGTAGCCGAGGGCAGCCAGCACCGACCAACGCGATGACCGTACGCGCATCCGTGCCAGCTCGGCCAGCGAGCGGTTGCTTCGGGAGTCGAAGCGGCGCAGGAAGAAGTCACCGAGACCGAAGGCGCGTACTTCCTTGGCCAGCTGGGGTTCGGACGCTGCGGTCATGCAGTAGTCCATCTCCCGGGTGACGCGTGACTGGTCCCGCAGGGTGAGGTGGCGGACCTCGATCATCCGCTTCTCACCGATCATGTGCGGCACGGCGGCGGCCAACAGCAGCAACGGCACCCACCAGACCAAGGTGGCGAGGGACACCAGCAGGGTGAGTGTGGCCAGGCCCAGGGCGACGGTGTCCAGACATGCTTGGGGAAGCCGCATGATGAGCAGGATGGTGCTGCGCACGTGCTGGATCCGGTCATGCATGGTGGGCTGCTCCAGCGCGGCGATGTCCGGCATCGCGGCACCGGCGTCGATCACCAGCTGGTCCAGCTGGCGGATCGTCCGCTCGTCCAGAGCCGTGGTGGGCAGGGAGCCCACGTTGTGCAGGACACCCGGGAGCAGGAACGTCAGTCCCATCAACCCCACCCAGCCCCAGACCGGGGAGGTCAGACCGGTGCCGACGACGCCGTCGACGACCTGCCGCGAGATCAATGGCTGGACCGCCGAGAACAGCGAGCCCAGGACCATCAGCACCGCACAACCAGCCATCAGGCGCCACTGTGGCGCCATCAACCGACGGATCGCCCACCCGAGGTTGCTGATCACCGTGGACCCTCCTCGGAGTCGAGACGGCGAGGGGAGTCCTGGTCGACGTACTGGGAGGCCTGCAGTCGGAACATCCGGGCATAGTCGCCGTCGCGTTTCATCAGGGTGGCGTGGTCGCCGGACTCGACGACCACGCCGTCGGCCAGCAGCAGGATCCGGTCGGCCATCCGTACCGTCGAGAATCGGTGGCTGACCAGGATCGTCATCCGGTCCTGGGTCAGCTCGGCGAAGCGTTGGAAGACTTCGTGCTCGCCCCGGGGATCGAGCTCGGCGGTCGGTTCGTCCAGCACCAGGAGCTCGTTGTCGGCCATGAATGCCCGCGACAGCGCGATCCGCTGCCACTGCCCACCGGAGAGTTCTCGGTCGCCCAGCTCTCGGCCGAGGGCGGTGTCCAGATGATTCGGCAGTCCGTCCACCAGGTCGGCAGCCCCGCCCGCTCGGGCGGCGGCCATGATCGCGTCGCGATCCTCGATGCGGTCGACGTCGCCTAGCCCGATGTTCTCCCCGGCCGTCAGCTCGTACCGCCCGAAGTCCTGGAAGATCACGCCCATCCGGCGACGAAGCTCGTCGAGGTCGAGGTCACGCAGATCGCGTCCGTCGAGGGTGATCCGGCCCTCGGTCGGGTCGTACAGCCGCAACAGCAGCTTGACCAGGGTGGTCTTGCCGGCACCATTGCTGCCGACCAGGGCAAGGCTCTCCCCAGGCGCCAGCCGGAAGCTGACGCCGCGCAGGGTGGCCTGCTGCTGTCCCGGATGGTGAAGTGCACATCCTCGAAGGCGATCCCATCGCGGATCACCGCCGGGAGGGCGATCGGATCGTCGGGTGAGACGAGATCGGGGCCGGCCCGCAGCACCCGGTCCACCGACCGCAGGAAGCCGAGTGGGATCGGGAGGAAGCCGAGGTCGAAACCCAGCAGGTCGAGATGCTGATGCAACATGATCGCTGCTGCGGAGAACATCACCAGACCACCGATGCCGACCCCACCGTTGGCGACGGCCCAGACCAGGTAGCCGTACACCACGGCCAGCGCAAGGCCCGACAGCAGATTGGCGGCGAGCACCGGCCGGAGCATGGTGGCGCGGCTGTGCTGCAACTCGCCGACCGACGCGTGCCAGTCCCGGCCATAGCGTTCGCGCAGATGGTCGTGGGCGCCGGCGAGCCGGAGGTCCTTCGCTTGTTCAGCGGCCACGCTCAGGTCACGCAGGTACTCGAGGCGACGCGCCTTCGGCGTCAGCACGTACATCAGCGAGCCGATGCTGCGGGAGTACTTCCAGCTCAGCGGCAGCCCGGGCAGCTGGGCCGCGATCAGCAGGACCGGGGCCAGCGGGTGCAGCCCGCCGAGCGTGATGGCGATGGCGACGACGCTGACCAGGGAGACCGCGGCGCGGGCGGAATAGTTCACCACATCGAGCGCGGAGCGGGTCTTGGTCCGGGTGATCGACAGGTCGTCGGCGAAGGCAGGATCCTCGAAGCGCTGCAGGCCGCGCCAGGAGTGACAGGCCTGCAGCACCGCCCGGCTCAGGTGGACGCCCAATCGGTCGCCGAGCAGGGCCTGCACCAGTGATGAGATCGGACCGATCAGCACTCCGCACAACAGGGCGGCGGCCAGCAGCCCGAACCAGAGCACCGGGTGACCGGCGGAGGGCTCGGATCCGGGCAGACCGAGGGAATGGGTCAGGGCGTCGACCGCTCGTTGCATGAACTGCAACTGCGCC
>DVLP01000239.1 GCA_018715445.1 Candidatus Avipropionibacterium avicola
GGCGATCACGCCGCAGACCCTGATCAACATCCGTCCGGTGGTGGCGGCGATCAAGGAGTTCTTCGGTACGTCGCAGCTGTCCCAGTTCATGGACCAGAACAACCCGCTCGCCGGGTTGACCCACAAGCGTCGTCTGTCGGCCCTCGGCCCGGGTGGTATCTCGCGTGACCGTGCCCAGATGGACGTCCGTGACGTGCACCCCTCGCACTACGGCCGGATGTGTCCGATCGAGACCCCGGAAGGCCCGAACATCGGCCTGATCGGCTCGCTCGCCTCGTTCGCCCGGGTGAACGCCTTCGGGTTCATCCAGACCCCGTACCGCAAGGTCGTCGACAGCGTCGTGACCGACGAGGTCGAGTACCTGACCGCCGACGAGGAGGACCGCTACCTGATCGCCCAGGCCAATGCGCCGCTGGACGAGAAGGGCAAGTTCGTCGAGGAGCGCGTCCTGGTCCGCGTGAAGCGTGGCGACCTGGACGCCGTCCCGGCCGCCGAGGTCGAGTACATGGACGTCTCCCCGCGCCAGATGGTGTCGGTGGCGACCGCCATGATCCCGTTCCTCGAGCACGACGACGCCTCGCGTGCCTTGATGGGCTCGAACATGCAGCGTCAGGCCGTCCCGCTGATCCGTTCCGAGTCGCCCTTCGTGGGCACCGGCATGGAGTACCGCGCGGCGGTCGACGTCGGTGACGTCACCCTGTCGGAGAAGCCCGGCGTGGTCCAGTCGGTCAGTGGCGATCTGATCGACGTGGCCAACGACGACGGCACCTACCGCACCTACAAGTTGGCGAAGTTCCGCCGCTCGAACGCCGGCACCTGCATCAACCAGCGTCCGCTGGTGGCCGCCGGTGACCGGGTCGAGACCGGTACGCCGTTGGCCGACGGTCCGGCCACCGACAACGCCGAGGTCGCGCTGGGGCGCAACCTGCTGGTCGCGTTCATGCCGTGGGAGGGCCACAACTACGAGGACGCGATCATCCTCAGCCAGCGCCTGGTCCAGGACGACGTCCTCACCTCGATCCACATCGAGGAGCACGAGGTCGACGCCCGCGACACCAAGCTCGGTGCCGAGGAGATCACCCGCGACATCCCCAACATCTCCGACGAGATGCTGGCCGACCTCGACGAGCGCGGCATCATCCGCATCGGCGCCGAGGTCTCGACCGGTGACATCCTGGTCGGCAAGGTGACCCCGAAGGGCGAGACCGAGCTGACCCCGGAGGAGCGCCTGCTGCGCGCCATCTTCGGTGAGAAGGCCCGGGAGGTCCGCGACACCTCGTTGAAGGTCCCCCACGGCGAGACCGGCACCGTCATCGGTGTGCGGATCTTCGATGCCGAGGAGGGTGACGAGCTGCCGCCGGGAGTCAACCAGCTGGTCCGGGTCTACGTGGCCCAGAAGCGGAAGATCTCCATCGGTGACAAGCTTGCCGGCCGTCACGGCAACAAGGGTGTCATCGCCAAGATCAACGCGGTCGAGGACATGCCGTTCCTCGAGGACGGCACCCCGGTCGACATCGTGCTCAACCCGCTCGGTGTGCCGAGCCGGATGAACCTCGGCCAGGTCCTGGAGACCCACCTCGGGTGGGTGGCCAAGGCCGGCTGGAACCTCGACGGGGTCTCCGAGCCGTGGGCCGACCGGCTGCGCAGCGTCGACCTGGAGCACGTGCCGGGCGACTCGAAGCTGGCCACCCCGGTCTTCGACGGGGCGACCGACACCGAGATCTCCGGACTGCTCACCCACGCCAACCCGAACCGGGACGGCGACCGACTGGTCAGCGGTGAGGGCAAGGCGCGGCTGTTCGACGGCCGCTCCGGCGAGCCCTTCCCGGACCCGGTGGGTGTCGGCTACATCTACATGCTGAAGCTGCACCACCTGGTCGACGACAAGATCCACGCCCGTTCCACCGGCCCGTACTCGATGATCACCCAGCAGCCGCTGGGTGGTAAGGCGCAGTTCGGTGGCCAGCGGTTCGGCGAGATGGAGGTCTGGGCCCTCGAGGCCTACGGCGCCGCCTGGGCCCTCCAGGAGCTGCTGACGATCAAGTCGGACGACATCCAGGGTCGTGTGAAGGTCTACGAGGCCATCGTGAAGGGGGAGAACATCCCCGAGCCGGGCATCCCGGAGTCCTTCAAGGTGCTGGTCAAGGAGATGCGCTCGCTCTGCCTGAACGTCGAGGTGCTGTCCTCCGACGGTTCCACGGTCGAGCTGCGTGACTCCGAGGACGACAACTACCGCCCGGCCGACGACTTCGGCATCGACCTGTCGCAGCGTCCCGGCCAGTCGTCCCTGCCGGACGTCGAAGAAGTCTGAGCGCGCGGTGACCCCGATCCTTCTGCTGAAGGCATCGGGGTCACCAGCGGCTCGGTCACCACACAACAGACTTCACATGCCGCGCCCGTCGCCGGGTCTGACCCGCAGGGCGCACGAAACCACCAGGAAAGAGAAGCAACGTGCTGGACGTGAACTTCTTCGACAAGATCCGGATCGGGCTGGCCACCGCCGACGAGATCCGCGACTGGTCCAAGGGCGAGGTCAAGAAGCCCGAGACCATCAACTACCGCACCCTCAAGCCCGAGCGTGACGGCCTGTTCTGCGAGAAGATCTTCGGTCCCACCCGGGACTGGGAGTGCTACTGCGGCAAGTACAAGCGGGTCCGCTTCAAGGGCATCATCTGTGAGCGCTGTGGCGTCGAGGTCACCCGCTCCAACGTCCGTCGTGACCGGATGGGTCACATCGAGCTGGCCGCCCCGGTCACCCACATCTGGTACTTCAAGGGTGTGCCGAGCCGTCTGGGCTACCTGCTCGACATCGCCCCGAAGGACCTGGAGAAGGTCATCTACTTCGCGGCGTACATGATCACCACCGTCGACGAGGATGCCCGTCACCGGGACCTGCCGTCGTTGGAGGCCAAGCTGGACGCCGAGCGCAAGCAGCTCGAGAACCGGCTGGACGCCGAGGTCAACACCCGGATGCAGAAGCTCGAGGAGGACCTCGCCGAGCTGGAGAGCGAAGGCGCCAAGGCCGACGTCCGCCGCAAGGTCAAGGACGGCGCCGAGCGCGAGCTCAAGCAGCTGCGCGACCGCACCCAGCGTGAGCTGGACCGCCTCGACGCGGTGTGGGACCGGTTCAAGTCGCTCAAGGTCCAGGACCTCGAGGGCGACGAGATCCTCTACCGCGAGATGAAGTCGCGCTTCGGCAAGTACTTCGAGGGCTACATGGGCGCCACCGCGATCCAGAAGCGCTTGGAGACCTTCGACCTCGAGGCCGAGGCCGAGTCGCTGCGTGACGTGATCCGCAACGGCAAGGGCCAGCGCAAGACCCGCGCCCTGAAGAGGCTCAACGTCGTCTCGGCGTTCCGCAACACCGAGAACTCGCCGACCGGCATGGTGCTGGACTGCGTCCCGGTCATCCCGCCGGACCTGCGTCCGATGGTCCAGCTCGACGGTGGCCGCTTCGCCACCTCGGACCTGAACGACCTCTACCGTCGCGTGATCAACCGCAACAACCGCCTCAAGCGGCTGTTGGACCTCGGCGCGCCCGAGATCATCGTCAACAACGAGAAGCGGATGCTGCAGGAGGCCGTCGACAACCTGTTCGACAACGGTCG
>DVLP01000240.1 GCA_018715445.1 Candidatus Avipropionibacterium avicola
ACCACGTCCACCCGGTCACCGACCACCACCTCCCCCAGCTCGGACACCGCGACGGCATCGTGCAGGATCACCACGGATCGCTGCACCCGTTGAGAGATGAGCTCGGCGAGCAGGACCGTCGCGTCGGCCGGTGACCCGCCACCGATGTTGTCGCCGACGTCGAGCAGCAGGACCGGCGGGGCCTCACTGGCCACCGCTGCCCGTACGGCATCGGGCACGGCCAGCCCGTCACCCTGGAGGTCCTCGCGGACCTGCCACAGCTGCAGCGCAAGCTCCTTGGCCACGGCATCGGCGGCCGCGGCACCGTCGCGATGGGTGACCAGCACCGACATGCCCAGGAAGGCGACATCGGCGTACGGGAAGCCCTCGAGGATCGACACGTCGATCACGCCGTCGCGCTGCTCCAACTGTTCGGCCGCATCCAGCAACCCCCGCATCGGCTGGGTGTCGGTGTCCTGCTTGGTGATCGTCACCACCAGCGGGACCTGCTCCAGGGCCATCCCCGGGCGTTGGCCGGACCCGATGATCTCGAGCAGGGCCGTACGGCACTCCAGGCCACGTTCGCGAGCATCGACGTGCGGGTTGGTCTGGAACGGGAACAGCAGGTCCAGCTGGTCGAGCAACGGATGGTCCAGGTTGGCGTGCATGTCCGCCACCGCTCCGATCGCGACGTCCGGGCCGACGACCTGCCGCACCCGAGCCGCGATCACGGTGTCCCCGTCCGGTGCATCCTCGGTCACCATCGCCCCGTGGATCGACAGCAGCACCCCGTCGACCGGTCCGGCCGCGGCCAACAACTCCGCGGTCAGGTCGAGTTGGGCGGCGAAGTCCGCGGCCGGCATCGGCCCACTCGGCACGGCCCGCGCATCGATCACCCCGACCAGCTCGACCCCGTCGGGTGGGTCGGTGACGAAGCCACCGATGGTGGACTTCGATCCGGAGTGGGCAGCGAGCAGCTCGGCCCCCCGGTGTCCGGTGACGATCGTGTCCCGGGTGAACAGTTCCTGCGACCAGGTGTTGGTCTCGTGGGAGAACCCCACGATGGCGATCCGCGGCACAGCCAGCCCCCTCGTCCCTGCTACTGAAATCATCGTTCCAATCGGAACCTTACCGGGAATCCCGCGATTGGTGCAGTGCCGGACCGGACCGTAGGGTGCTGGGTCATGACCGTCAGCAACCGCGAGTTCCCGCGAGCGCTGATGCCGTCCCCCCGAGCCCGGGCCGGGATCGCCAAACGCCTCGCCGCCGCCACCGGCGCGATGGCCACCGCAGCGGTCGCCGAGATGGAGCGTCGCCACGCCTGGTTCGGCCGCCTCGACGCCGAGGACCGCTCCTGGATCGCCCTGGTCGCCAAGGGCGGGATTGACGGCTTCGTCCACTGGTTCAGCAACCCCGAGGCCCACAGTGTGGCCGCCCTCTTCGGCCGGGCGCCCCGCGAACTCGCGCGCCGGGTCACCCTGCAGCAGACCGTCGAACTGGTCCGGGCCACCATCGACGTGGTCGAGACCCAGATCGGTGAGCTGCTGCCGCGCGCCGACCGACCGATCCTGCAGGTCGCGGTCTGGCAGTACAGCCGCGAGGTCGCCTTCGCTGCCGCGGTGGTCTACGCCCGGGCCGCCGAGATGCGCGGCTCCTGGGACACCCGCCTGGAGGCGATGGTCGTCGACGCGGTGATCCGCGGCGAGGCCGACGAGACCGTGCTGTCACGCGCCTCGACCCTGGGGTGGCGCTCCACCGGGGCGGCCATGGTGGTGGTCGGCAATGCACCGGAGGGTGACGCCAGTCCGTTGCGCGGCCAGAGCGTGGTCGAGGACATCCGTTCCCAGCTGACCCGCCACGGCGTCGATGTGCTCGGGGCCATCCAGGGTGACCGCCTGGTGCTGCTGATCGGCGGCTCACGGCTCACCGGCGGCGATGCCATGGTGGTGGGCGCCCCGCTGTCCGAGTCCGAGAAGACTCGTCCGGTGAACCCGATGGACCTGGTCGCCGCGATCGTCGACCACTTCGGCGACGGCCCCGTGGTGGCCGGCCCGGTGGTCGACCACCTCTTCGACGCCACCGCCTCGACCCGGGCGGCGATCGCCGGGCACCGGGCCGCCCTCGGCTGGCCGGGCGCACCCCGCCCGGTCTCCTCACACGACCTGCTGCCCGAACGGGCACTGTCCGGCGACGGCCATGCCCGCCGGGCTCTGGTCGAGGAGCTCTACCAGCCACTCGCTGCAGCCGGCGGTGGACTGCTCGAGACCGTCATCACCTTCTTCGACGAGGGGGCCTCGGTCGAGGTCGCCTCCAAGAGCCTGTTCGTCCACGCCAACACCGTGCGCTACCGGCTGCGACGGGTCCACGAGATCACCGGCTACTCCCCGACCGAGTCCCGCGACGCGTACGCCATGCGGATGGCGATCACGCTGGGACGCTTGCACGGGCAGAGATGACCGGTCCCGCCGTGGCAACGCAGTGACGGCACGGATCGGCGCTAGAGTCTGCGCTGTTCGCGCACCCCATCCGGAAGGCACCGCTTCGTGATCTCGCTCATCGTGGCGTTCTGTCTGGGAGGTGCGCTGACCCTGGTCGGCGTACCGCCGGCGATCAAGGTGCTGCGACGCCTCGGCTGGTGCCAACAGATCCGCGCCGACGGACCCCAGACCCACCTGGTCAAGAAGGGCACCCCCACCAAGGGCGGGCTGATCTTCGGTCTGGCCACGATCCTGGCCTACCTCGCCGCCCATCTGGTGCCGGGCACCCGGATCACCCCGTCGGGGGTATTGGTGCTGTTCATGATGGTCGGCATGGGTGCGGTCGGCTTCCTCGACGACTACCTCAAGACCCATCGCCGCAACAGCGCCGGGCTCAGCGAGCGCGGCAAGGTGATCGGGCAGATGCTGGTGGTCCTGATCTGGACGCCGTTGGCGCTGTGGTGGCCCAACACCCGCGGCACGCCGGCGGCGACCTGGTCGATCTCGTTCACCCGCGACCTCGACTGGGCCGACCTGGCCCGCTGGGGTGGCGTGGTCGGCGTGATCCTGGTGCTGATCTGGATCGCCGTCCTCAGCTTCGCCACGACCAATGCGGTGAACTTCACCGACGGCCTCGACGGACTGCTGGTGGGCACCGCCATCACGACCATGGCTGCCTACGTGGTGATCTGCCTGTTCCAGATGCGCCAGTCCTGCTTGGTGAACCCGGGCCCGGCCTGTTTCACCACGGCTGACCCCCACGACCTGGCGATCGTGTGCTGTGCGCTGCTCGGCAGTCTGGCCGGCTACCTGTGGTGGGCCTGTCGCCCGGCGCGGATCTTCATGGGTGACACCGGATCGCTGGCCCTGGGCGGGGTGTTCGTCGCCATCGCGGTCTTCACCCGCACCGAGCTGCTGTTCGCCGTCATCGGCGTGCTGTACGTGATGATCGCCGGATCGTCGATGCTGCAGCGCTACTACTTCAAGCTGACCGGCGGGAAGCGGCTGTTCAAGATGGCGCCGCTGCACCACCACTTCGAGCTTCTCGGCTGGTCCGAGGAGACCATCACCACCCGGTTCTGGATCGTCTCGGCGATCGGTGCCGGTGCCGGGGTGATGCTGTTCTACGGCGACTGGTTGCTACGCGCCGGCCTGCTCGGCGTCTGAGCCGGCGGCACGCGGGGCGTCATCGGCCACCAGCCCGGCGAGTTCGGTCCAGGTGGCGATCTTGGTCCGGATGCGCCCCTGCTCTTCACCACGGGCCACCTCGGCCGCATCGATCCGCAACCAGGTGGCGAAGTCGGCCACCGGCTTGCCGGCCGCTGCCAGCTCCGCGACCGGATCCTTCTCTGTGGTGGCGGCGGCGCTGCTGTCGAGGTCGTCCCACAGGGCCGCCACCGTCTCGACCGCATCGGACTTGTTGGTCCCGATCACCCCGACCGCACCCCGCTTGATCCACCCGACGACGTACTCCCCGGGCTGCACGGTGCCCCGCTCGTCGACCACCCGCCCCGACCGGTTGGCGATGGTGCCGCTGACCGAGTCGAAGGGCAAGCCCGGCAGTTGTTGGCCGCGGTAGCCGACCGCCCGCAACAACAGCTCCACCGGCAGGTCGAGCCACTGCTCGTAGCCCTCGAGCCTCCCCCGCAAGTCAGTCCGGGTGGCCTCCAGCCGTACCGCCTCGACCTGGCCGGCGCCCTCGACCCGCCACACCCGGTGCCAGAACAGCAGGTGCAGCCGGACGCGGGGCTCGTCCACCTTCCGTTCGGCGGCGGCACGGAGGGCCTCCACCACGGCGCGGGTCCGCCGATCGAGCTCGGGGTCGTCGCTCAGTTCCTCGGGTGCGCACCCCTGGATGCTCACCTCGACCCCGTCCAGGGTGAGCAGCTCGCGCAGCTCCACCGGGGTGAAGCTGGTCTGCCGCGGGCCACGCCGACCCACCATCCAGATCTCGGGGACCGGCCAGCGATCGAGCTCGTCGAGGACCGGATCGGGGATGTCGGTCCTCGACAGGTCCTCGACCGGTCTGGCCAGGATGCGGGCGACGTCGATCGCGACATTGCCGACCCCGATCACCATGGCGGTCCGCACGCCCCGCAGCTCGATCGGTACGGCGTCGGGGTGGCCGCCGTACCAGGCAACGAACTCGCGGGCCGACATCGAGCCGGCCAGCTGCTCGCCCGGGACGCCGAGGTGGGCGTCGCGGCTCGCGCCCAGGGCATAGATCACGGCATCGTACGAGTCCCGCAGCCAGTCCCGGGTGATGTCGCGGCCCAACTCGACCATGCCGACGAACCGGACCGCCCTGGACTCGAACACCCGTGCCAAGGTTTCGGCGACCCGCTTGATGGCGGTGTGGTCGGGCGCCACGCCATAGCGCAGCAGCCCGTACGGCGTCGGCAGCCGATCGAAGACGTCGATCGCCAGCTCCGGATCCTTGGCGAGCAGGGCCTGGGCGGTGAACAGCCCCGAAGGTCCTGCCCCGATGATGGCCACCCGTCGCCGACTCATGCTCGGTAGGATCCCACACCGGTGGTGGCGCCGGGGTCACTTCGATGCTCGGCCGCGCTGAGACGCCAGATCCGGACATCCCTTGTCAGGTTAGGCTTTCCTCATGTCGCGTTTCCTTGCGCCAGCCGATCTCGACTCCACCGTCCTGACCTCGATCTCGCGTCGACTCATGCTCGGCTCGACCTGCATCCTGGGCCTGGCCGGATGCTCCCGCGGCCGTCCGGACGACGATCCGGTCGAGGCTCCGACCACGCGTCAGGTCACGACCCCGTTGGGCACCTACGACATCCCGATCCGACCCCCCGGGTCGCCACCATCGACTCCCGCCTCGACCTGGAGCCGGCCATCGCCCTGCAGCTCCCGGTGATCGCCACCAGTTACGCCGCCCCGGAGCCCTGGGTGCCCGGTCGACTTCACCCAGCCCTGGCGCACGAACCTCGACCAACTCACCGAGTGGCTCGGGCTGGTCGACACCGAGACCGCACGCTAATCGGTCCGTGAGTACGACGAGCAGGTCGACCGGGTGCGCGAGCAGTTCGCCGAGGTGATCGCCACCCACTCGATCGCCATCGCGCAGTACAACCAGAGCGGCGCCCTCGCCAGCACGGCGACCTTCATCACCCACCAGGTCGCCACCGACCTCGGCATCCAGATCGCCGAGATCAACGGGGGCAGCAACGACGGCGGTCAGACCCTGGAGACCATCAGCAAGGAGCGCTACGACGTCTTCGACGACGCAGACGCCATGCTGGTGACCACCTACCCCGAGGTGGCGGCCGATCGGGAGGATGACTCCTTCTGGCAACGCATCCGGCCGTCAGGCGGGGCCACGTCGTCTACAGCAACGGCAACGTGAACTACGGCTCGGTGTTCACCGCGCTGGAGGTCGTCCGCCTCTTCGACGAACTCCTCGCCACCCTCTGAGCGGAAACACCCACCCAGGAGCGTTTGTAGGATCCCACAAGCAGCCGTGGGCAACTTGGTGCGCGGCAACGGCACCGGTGGCGGGTCATGCGCGAAAGAGTGGATCCGTGCTCGCGATCCTCGCGCCCGGTCAGGGCGCCCAGAAGTCCGGATTCCTGCAACCGTGGACCGAGTCCGCTTCGTTCGCCCGAGGCCTGGACTGGTACTCCGCGGTCACCGGGATCGACCTCACCCACCTCGGGACCGAGGCCGACGACGAGACCATCCGCGACACCGCGATCGCCCAGCCCCTGCTGGTCGCCGCCGGTGCACTGGCGCTGGCGGAGCTGTTCGGCTCGGCCTCCCTGGTGGCCGACGACCTCGGCGAGCAGGTGGTGGTGGCCGGCCACAGCGTCGGCGAGATCACCGCGGCCATCGCCACCGGGGTGGTCTCCCCCGAGACCGGCATGGTGCTGGTGCGTGAGCGGGGCCGGGCCATGGCCGAGGCGGCTGCGGTCCGTCCGACCTCGATGACCGCCGTGCTCGCCGGGGACCCGGACGAGGTGCTGGCCAAGATCGAGGCCGCCGGGCTCACCCCGGCCAACAACAACGGCCCCGGCCAGGTCGTCGCCGCCGGCACCGTCGAGCAGCTGGAGGCCTTCGCCGCCGACCCGCCGAACCGGGCGCGACTGGCGCCGCTGCAGGTCGCCGGCGCCTTCCACACCGTCCACATGGAGCCGGCGGTCTCCCACCTGTCCTCGGTCGCGGCCGCCGCCCCGGTTGCCGACCCACAACTGCGGCTGCTGTCCAACCGCGACGGTGCCGCTGTCAGCGAAGGCCGCGACGCGCTCGACAGAATCGTCGCGCAGGTCGCCAACCCCGTACGGTGGGACCTGTGCCTGCAGACCCTCGCCGACCTGGGCGTCACCGGAGTGCTGGAGGTCCCGCCCGCCGGGACGCTCGCCGGGATCGCCAAGCGGCACCTGCGCAGCGCCGAACGTTTCACCCTGAACACCCCGGACCAACTCGACGAGGCTCGTGCCTTCGTCCGGGCCCACGTCTGAGGTCACGAACTCCGGGACACGCAGGTGGCCCGGCACCGTACGGCGGTCCTCGCCGTACACAATGAATGCCCACATGGCAGAGAAAGGGAGCCCGATGGCCACCACTGAGGAAATCCGCGCCGACCTGGCCGACATCGTCAACGAGGTCGCCGGTGTCGCGGTCGAGGACGTCCAGCTCGACAAGTCCTTCACCGACGACCTCGACGTCGACTCGCTGTCGATGGTCGAGATCATCTACGCCGCCGAGAACAAGTTCAGCGTCTCCATCCCCGATGAAGAGGCCAAGAACCTGCGTACCGTGGGCGACGCCGTCGCCTACATCGAGCGCGCCCAGGCCTGAGCACGCACGTCGCGGGGGCGTGACACGGTCGCGCCCCCGACACCATCCCCCACCAGGTCCCCCCACCGAGCAGCACCGCCAGGAAGGAAGCGCGTCATGGAGCGCACCACCGTCGTCATCACCGGCATGGGTGCCGTCACCCCCTTGGGCGATGACGTCGCCAGCACCTGGCAGGCCATGCTCGCGGGCAAGTCCGGCGTCCGTCGCCTCGACCACGCCTGGGTCAGCGACCTGAGCCTGCCGGTGCAGATCGGCGCCGAGGTCACCTTCGACCCCGCCAGTCGCCTGGAGCGGGTGCAGGCCCGCCGGATGGACCGCAACACCCAGCTCGCCAACCTGGCCACCATCGAGGCCTGGACCGACGCCGGGTACGGCTTCGGCGAGGACAACCCGGTCGACCCGGAGCGTCTCGGTGTCGTCATCGCCACCGGGATCGGCGGGCTCGGCACCCTGGTCAGCGCCTGGGACACCCTGACCGACCAAGGCGTACGACGGGTGAGCCCCCTCACCGTGCCGATGCTGATGGCCAACGGCGCGGCCGGCTCGGTCGCCCTGCGTCTGAAGGCCCGCGCCGGCGCCCACACCACGGTCTCGGCCTGCGCCTCGGCCAACGAGGGCATCGGCCACGCGCTCGACATGCTGCGTCTCGGACGTGCCGATGTGGTCGTCGCCGGTGGCACCGAAGGTGTGGTCCATCCCCTGCCGATGGCCGCCTTCGGTCAGATGCAGGCCCTGTCGCGTCGCAATGACGAGCCCGAGCGGGCCTCGCGTCCGTGGGACAAGGGCCGCGACGGCTTCGTCCTCGGTGAGGGCTCGGTCGTGTTCGTCCTGGAGACCCTCGAGCACGCCCAGGCCCGCGGGGCCACGATCTACGGCGAGCTGGCCGGCGCCGGCATCAGCAACGATGCCCATGACATGGTCCAGCCCAACCCGACCGGCGAGACCCAGGCCCTGGCCATGACCCGGTCCCTGGCCGAGGGCGGACTGACCCCGGCCGACGTCGTCCACGTCAACGCCCACGCCACCTCGACCCCGGCCGGTGACACCGGCGAGGCCAAGGCCATCCGGCGCGCCCTCGGTGACGCCACCGACCGGTGCATCGTGACCGGCACCAAGTCGATGCACGGCCACCTGCTCGGCGGGGCCGGGGCGATCGAGTCCCTCGCGACCGTGCTCGCGCTGCGGGACCGTCAGGTGCCGCCGACCATCAACCTCGACGATCCCGAGGACGGGCTGGGCATCGACATCGCCACCTCGGCCCGCGCGTTGCCCGACGGCGACCTCGCCGCGGTGAACAACTCCTTCGGCTTCGGTGGCGCCAACGTCGCCCTCACCT
>DVLP01000241.1 GCA_018715445.1 Candidatus Avipropionibacterium avicola
CGATCCCGTTGTGGACCATCTTGGCGAAGTGACCGGCGCCGTGGTCCCCGGCGTGCACGTAGCCGTACGGGCCCTCGGGCTTGAGGGTCTGGAAGATCGGCTGGCAGTGCTCGACCTGCTCGGTCGGTCCACCGACCATCAGGGCATAGCCGGCGTCCTTGCCCCAGACACCACCCGAGACGCCGCAGTCGATGAAGTGCACCCCACTCTCGGCCAGCCGCTCGGCACGCGGACGGTCCTCCGACCAGCGGGTGTTGCCACCGTCGATGACGATGTCACCCTCCGACAGCAGCGGGGCGAGCTCGTCCAGGACGTTGTCGAGGAACTGCACCGGCACCATCAGCCACACGATCCGGGGCCCGGAGCCCAACTGGTCGACCATGTCGGCCATCGAGCTCGCATCGGACAACTCCGGGTTGGTGTCGTAGCCGATGACGGTGTGGCCGCCGGACCGCAACCGGTCCCGCATGTTGCCGCCCATCTTGCCCAAGCCGACGAGTCCCAGTTCCATGGCCGTGCCCCTTCCGTCCGTACGCGTGGTCCTGCACCAGCCATCTTGCTACACCGACGGGGTCCCGTCACGGGGTCCGCCCCTCGACGAGCTCGGGGGCGTTGGGAGACGAGCTCGGGGGACGAGGTGTCAGAGCTGGGCCTGGTACTCCTCGCGCATGTCGTCTCCGCCCTTGCGCTTCCAGTCCTCGACGACGTCGGACCAGGAACTCACCGGCTTGCGGCCCTGGATGATGTCGCTCTGGGCCTGGCTGGTCAGCTTGGTCAGCTGCTGCCCCTTGGAGGCCTGCGTCTCGGAGTACAGGCCGCGGACCGCGCTGGGGACGACCTCGCCGCCGACCTCGGCCTCGTACTCGCACTCGGCCTGGGTGACCTCGGGGAACTCCGGCGAGTACATGAAGTTCGGGTTGCCGGGGAACAGGGTGACCGGGAACTGTTCAGAGACTCCGTCGGGGTCGGGGATCGGCTGACCCTCGTCGTCGAAGTTGTAGTTGTGGCCCTCCTTGCCGTACTGCACGTCGAGGTACTCCTGGGTGCCGAAGGGCGCGGCCAGGTAGTTCATCATCGCCAGCACGACCTTGATCCGGTCGTCGGTGAGCTCCTTGTTGATGCTCAACCAACTCGTCGCGGCGGCACCGATCCGGACCGGCGCATTGCCACCGCCCTCGAGGCGAGGCATCGGGACCGGCTTGACCGTCAGGGTCGGTGCCCCGGGCCGGTAGAGCGGCATGGCTCGGGTGAAGCCGGCGCCACCGACCTCGAAGAGCACGAAGGAAGGCTTCTGGAAGTACGGCACCAGCGGCGGGTCCTGGAACGAGTCCGGATGGAACAGTCCCTCGTCCCACATCCCCCGGACGTACTCGAGGTAGTCCGGATAGATCGGTGACTCGATCTCGTTGACCAGGCCCTGGTCGGTCTGCTCCCACACGTTGGGCAGGCCGAACATCGTCCTGATCGAGCTGTTGGTCGGCTGGACCATGGCGAACCGGTCGGCCGAACGGTCGGTGATCTCGCGGCACAGGTCCAGGAACGACTCGCCGTCGGTGAGGTCCAGCTCGATCCCCAGGTCCGCCAAGGTGTCGGTCCGGGCCTCGAGGCGGGCACCGATCGGCAGCAACGGGCGCGGGATGCCGTAGATCTTGCCGTTGAAGACGGTCTCCTCCCATGCCTCGGTCGCGAAGTTGGCCAGGTACGGGTAGTCGTTGATGGCCTCGCCGGCCAGGAACGGGGTCAGGTCGGCGAACTTGGTCTCCAGGACCTGGTCGAGCCGAGGCAGCGAGGGCATCTGGATGATCTCCGGCATGTCGCCGCCGGCCACCAGGGTCTGGACCTTGGAGGTGTAGTCATCGCCCTTGATCCACTGCAGCTCCAGGTCTGCACCGAGCTGGGTGTTGAGGTTCTGCCACCACTGGTTCTTCGCCATGGATGGCGGAGCACCCACCGAGGCCGTGGTGAGGGCCTTGAGTGGCGTGCCGTCGCCGGGTGGCTCGGTGATCCCGTCGAACGGTGGGTTCGGGAACTTCAGGAAGCCCGGCACCGAGTTGTCGTTCGACGGCTCGATGTCCGGGGTGACCTCGGAGAACTCGACGTAGTCCGGCAAGGAGGCGTCGCCGCGACCCCCGTCCGTGGGCCTTTCGTTGCGCTGTGTGCGGCACCCGGCCAGGGCGGCGGTGCCTGCGGCGGCCGAGCCCCACAGCAGCGTGCGACGGCTCATCGGTGTGCTGGTCATTCTGATCCTCCGTCGAGCAAGATTGGACAGTGCAATATTGCTCATTCTAGATGACCGCAAATGTGCACCACGGAGGATGGCCCGTCGTTGGAGCCTCGGGAGGACGCGACCGAACGGATCGGTCAGTCGTGCGGGAAGTGTCGAGCGAGCCAGTTCAGCAGCCCTGAGGGCAACACCTCGTGCCCGCCGGAATGGACCTGGAGCTCCGCCCTGTCCGCAAGTCCGAGCTCCTGCCAATGGTGATGCGCCCTGGCGAACTCTGCCTCGATCTGTGGGGTCCAACCGATCGCATCGGCGTCACCGTGCTGCACGAGGAAGGGACGAGGGCAGATCAGCGATGCCAGCTCGGCATCGCCGAAAATGCCCAGATGTCCGTGCAGGAAGGCATGATGCTCCGAGCGTGCCGCAAAGGTGACGTAGTGCTCCGGGTCCTCGACCACCATCTTCTGGCAACGATCGTTGAAGAAGGCGATGGAGGCGGCGGCGACGAAGCGTGGCTCCACCGGCGTCCAGTAGAGCGCGGCCAGCCCTCCCCAGCTGATGCCGACCAGCGCCATCGCCTCAGTGTTCAATGTGGGCTCAATTCCTGCGACAGCATCGATCAGCACACGACACCGCGCCAACTCGATGCCTTCCACGGTCGTCCCTGCCAGCCGGGCGAGGTCCTGAGCACGATTGCGCGGATCGATCGTGACCAGGTTCATGGGGGCCAGGACGGCATATCCCTTGTCGACCAGAGTCTGCCCGATGCCGTGGTAGCCATCACGCCCCTTCGGTTTTCCCAACCCCAGCACGCGTTCCGGGCTGGACCCCAGGCCGTGTTGGAACACGATGAGCTTCTTGGCTCGCGGCGGCATCAGGAGAAGTCCTTGTGCACAAAGGCCATGGCCCACCGGCACTTCGATCCATCGGGCGTCGGCGATGACGTCGGACTGCGACACCATTGCGTCCCCTTCCGCCGTCAGATCAGGAGCTGCGAGGAGATCCTTCCACTGCTCACGTTGACCGGAAACTGAGTGGACATAGGGATCTGGGCCACTGTGGTCCCACTTCCAGTGCTGCTCGACGCGATCGCGGTACTCGTCCACGATCGTGGCACGGAACCATCCCTGGAGCTGGTCCCAGTAGTACTCATTGCGATCGGAGAGCCGCTGCTGAACCTCCTCATCCGGTGTTCTTTCGTTCACTGGCAGGGATGTGGCCCGATGCAGATTGGTCGTCATGGGATCTCCTTCAGGGAGGGTGTGCTGGTCAGGTCGTCGAGTGACAGGCGAACCAGCTGGTCGGCGTCGGCCCAGTAGAGATGCCCGTCGGGAGCCGGGAGTGCGTGCTCGCCCAGGCCGAGGTACTGCACCTGATGGGTCCGGGTGTCGATGGTGAAGACGGTGCCTGATCCGGTGGCCCCCACCAACCAGGAGCGGTACGGATGGAGACTGCCCATCCCCCACAGCCCACCAACCGGACCGACCTTCACCAGATCGCGTACCGCCCTGGTCTGCGGATCCAGACGGAACACGTGGCCGCGGTCGGTCAGGCCCCAGACGGAGCCGTCGCGAGTCCTGGTCAGGGCACTCACGGCGCGAGCTCCCGGCTGCGGGACCTGGCTCCAGATCACCGTGCCGTCCGAGGGATCGACCAGGGCGACAGCCGCACTGGTGTCGTGGTCGTCGTCCCCGAGCACCTGCACGGAGGTCCCGAGCAGCACGGCGTCTCCGCCCAGCTCCACGAGCGTGGTCACCGAATGCCCGGGGATCGGCGTCCCGAGGTCGATCAGTTCCTCACTCTCGAGTTGCCACCGCAGGAGCCGTCCGTCGGCGACGCCGCGGGCTCCGGTCGAGCCGACCAGCACGTCCTGCTCGCGGGCCAGCAGCGCAAAGATCCTTTCCTGCCGATGCGACTCGAGCAGCCGGAAGAGACAGCGAGGATTGTCCGGGGGACCCACCCAGTCACGCGCGGTGTCGAACTCGTACACCGAGCCGTCCTGGTAGTGGCTGAACAGGATCCGCTGCGCCACGGTGGCAAAGGCATCGATCCGCGACCCGGGTCCACCGCTCACCCTGCAGAACCCCTCGTCACCATCGCGGTAACGGGCAAAGGTGGTCCGGGCCACCGAGCCGCCCACCAGGATCTCCCCCTCGGGTCCGACTCCCAGGGCACGGATGGTCGTACCCCGCGGCGGGATCTGACTCTCGACCGGATCGCACCGGTCGTTGTCGAGCCGGTGGTGCCACAGGCTCCCGTAGGCATCGATCCCCAGGACGACCTGATCGCCCTCGGGTGCCTCGACCAGATGGGCGCCGCTGTGGGGCAGGTGCGAGACCCCGTCGGGCAGTACGTCGTCGGCCAACCAGGTCTGGCCACTGTCGAGGCAGTGGTGCACGACCCGTCGCTCGTCGAGGCCCACCAGGTGCACTCGGTCGGCAGCGTCCGGCTGGGTGACCCCGCGAGCCACCCGGTACGGGATCGGCGACTGCCAGCTGAGGGTGTCCAGGTCCAGCACCAGGCAGCTCTGCGAAGGGATCGTGTGCACGAAGAGCTTGCGGCGACGCACGGCGAGGTCGTCGATGCCGGTCACCGGGCCCAGGTCGGGTGGCAAGAGCACTGAGGTCCGCAACCCGGTCGCCGGGTCCCACCGATGGAGCCGGCCGTGCGCCTCGGTCCCGCACCACAGCCCACTGCCGTCCCAGGAGACAGCTCGCACCATGTCCTCGGTACGGTCGAGTCGACCGAGGTCATTGACCGTGTCACGACCCAGGTCCCACCCGAAGATCCGCCCTCCGGGGAAGGTCCCGCCGTACAGCACGTCCTGCCCACCGTGTGCTCCGGGCGCCAACGTGGTGCTGGCGATGATCACCTGTCCGGGCAGCGGCATCCCGAGGTCGGTGATCTCGTCCTCGACAAGGTCGTAGCGGTAGAGGTTGGCCCCGCTCCACGACGAGATCCATGCGGTGCTCCCCGATGCGGTGACGTGATGGGCGCGGGTCATGGTGGCGATCTCGTGGACCGCCAACACCTCACCGTCAGCACAGTCCAGCACGCAGAGCGTCACCGGCAGGTCAGGTGGGCCACCGACGGTGACCAGCACCGGCCGTCCGTCGTGCCACTGTGCGAGGGCGGAAGCAGTCACCACGACCGACTCGATCGGGGTCCCGAGAGTGGTGACCGACGCCATGACCCCATTCTGGTCGACACCGCATCGGTCCACCTCTCGTGGGACGCGCCAAATCGAGGGCGATAGTGTCTGAGATGTGACCAATGCACACGGGCGTCGGTGCCGATGACCTCGTTGGCTGGGCTCGTCGACGATCTCGGGCCGTTGATGATCGACCCGAATCCCCTCGGTCCGGGAGCGTCCGGTGCCGGTACGGATGTGGTTGACCTGTGCCTCCACGCAGCGGGCACCCCGATCGCTGCCGGAGACCTGGTGCTGGCGGTGGACGTGCGCGATCACCAGGACCTGCGCACCCTCGTGACCGAGGCGATCACCGCTGGCGCCAGCGGCGTGATCAGTGTGGTGGCCGCTGACCGTACGGTGGTGGATCTTGCCCGTCGCGGTCGGCTGGCACTGGCCACCAAGGCCGTCACCACGTCGTGGACCGATCTCTTCCGGGCCTTGCAGGTCGCCCTGGACACCGCAGTCGGCGGGGTGCGGGACGAGCACGGCTCGGCGGTGTTGCACCAGCACGCCGATCGGTTGGCCTCGCTCTGGCGCGGGCCGGTGACCATCGAGGACCTCGACGGTGTGCTGCTGGCCCACTCCCGCAACCAGGACGACGTCGACGAGGCACGCCGCACGACCATCGTCGACCGCCGGACCTCCCCGGAGAGGCTCGAGCAGTACCGAACCCGGGGCCTCGACTCCGCGCTGGCCGACGGTGACCAGGTCTGGGTGCCGGCCGAACCCGGTCGACGCAGTCGGACGATCCTGCCCATCCGGGTCGGCGATCAACCCGTGGGCTCGGTGTGGTTAGTGACCGATCAGCCATTGGGCCCCGACGACCTGGCTCGGGGACGACCCCTGCTGCACGGGCTGGCACACCATCTCAGCGATCCCGCCCCGGTCAGCGGTGGTGCCCTCGGGACCGCCCGCACCCTGCGCTCGGTGCTCCACCGGGCAACCACCGAGAGCCGGATCCCGCTGGGATCACCCCCGTGGGTCGTCGGGGTGATCACCGCACCCGGTCGCAACCCCGAGGTCCACCTGGGGCTCTGGTACGACCGCTTCCGGCGTCGCGGTTGGCGCGAACCCTTGCTGACCGTGCTCGACGATGCCGTGGTGTGCGTCCTGCACGACGACGGAACCGAGCCCGGCAGCCTCAGCTGGTGGCGTACCCAGGTCGAGGGGGTCTCCTCGGATCCGACCACCCGGGTCGCTGTCGGGCGCCGGGCCATGAGCGCGGCCGAGCTGCACGACTCATGGACTGCGGCCAAGGAACTCACCACGATGTGTCAGTTGTGGCCCGAGCTCACCGAAGTGGTCCTGGACACCGAGCAGCACTGGTCCCGACTGGTGCTGGCACGATTGTTGCGCCACCGACCCGAGGACGAGCAGTGGCAGGTGGGTCCGTTGGCCGAAGTGCTGGCGCTACCGGAAGGCCTGCGCGAGACCTTGATGCAGTACCTGGCCACCGGCGCGAGCATCCCACGGACCGCCTCAGCCCTGACGATCCACCCGAACACGCTGCGTTATCGACTGGGGCGCATCGCACGGACCGGCGTCGACCTCGAGGACCCGTTGGTACGGATGGCCCTCCACCTTCAGCTGTTGACGATGGATTCCTCGTCCTCCTGAGTGGTGGGAACCACCCCAGGCAGCGATCGGGTCAGCTCGGTTCGCGCATCAACATCACGACGTGACGGTAATCCGACTCCGGATCCCCGTCGAGCTGCTGCAGACCCATGATCAGGCAGGGCTTGCCCGGTGCGGTGAAGGCGAAGTCCACGTACGGCGTGGTGAAGGCACTCAGCGCATCGGACAGATAGATCGGGTTGAAGCTGGCTCCCACGATCTCGTGGTCCTGGACGTTCTCGATGGTCGCCTCGAGGCCTTCGGTGCCCTGGGCCTGGTCACCGGTCGCGGCGGACAAGGTCACCGAGGACTCCTCGAAGACCATCCGCAGCGAGGTGTTGCGCTCGGCGACCAGGGAGATGCGGCGTACCGCGGCCATCAGGTCGTTGGTCGACAACCGAACGTGCAGAACGCCCTGGAGGTTCATGATGTGGCGCACCTTGGGGAACTCGCCGTCCAGCAGGCGGGTGGTGGTGTGACGCACCCCGCCCGGGCCGGTGCCCTCGAATCCGATCATCCCGTCGCCGGAACTGGCCGCCGACAGGCTCAGGTGGACCGATTCGCCGCTGACCATCGACTTCGAGGTCTCCGAGAGCACGCGGGCCGGCACCAGCGCGTTGGCGCTGATCTGCGGGTTGCCCGGGTTCCAGGAGATCTCCTTCAGCGCCATCCGGTAGCGGTCGGTCGCCAGCAGCGACAGGGTCTCGCCCTCGATCTCGACCCGCACACCGGTGAAGACCGGCAGCAACTCGTCACGCCCGGCCGCCACGACGACCTGGGAGACCGCTTCGGCGAAGGCATTGCTGGCCACCGTCCCGGTCTCCTCCGGCATCGCCGGCAGGCTCGGGTACTCGTCGATCGGCAGGCATTGCAGGCTGAACCTGGTCGAGCCACAGGTCAGCTCGACCTTCTGGCCGTCGGAGTTGAGGTGCACCGGCTTGTTGGGCAGCGAGCGCGAGATGTCGGCCAGCAGCTTGCCCGAGACCAGGGCTTCGCCCTCGTCGGAGACGGTGGCCTCGACGTCGATGCGTGCCGAGGTCTCGTAGTCGAAGGTCGACAGGGTGACGCCGGTGTTGTCAGCGCGGATCAACAGACCGTTGAGGACCGGGTGGCTGGGCCGACTCGGAAGTGTCCTGGCCGCCCACTGGACCGCATCGGCGAGGACGTCGCGGGCGAGTTGGATCTTCAACTTCAGGCCTCCTGTGTGGGCCGGTCGAGCGGCACGGGTACGGCAAAGGTCACCGGGGTCGTCCGATCGATGAGGTCAACGACCGGTCTGGTGATCATAGCGACCCGGGGACGCGGTTGGCGAAGAAGGACTGTCCGCCAGGTGGGGTCGAGGAAGTTGTCCACCGATCTGTCAGTCCACTGACTTCCACATCATGTCCTCGATGTGTAACTCATCATCATGGTCATCACAGGTGTGGACTCTGGGGACAACTGCCATCGTCGGTTGTCAGAGCGGTCTTGGGGATGGGGACCGGCTGTGGGCAGATCGGTAATCACAACGGTGAAAGATGCGGAGGACGTACGGCGGTGCCAGTGCGACTCCCGATCGGTCCCCAACCCGAAGCCCTGTCGTCCACAGTTGTCCCCAGCTCTGTCCACAACCTGTGGGAATGACACGACCGGGCCACATCGTGGGATGTGACCCGGTCGGGAAGCAGTGATCTCAGACGCCGGCGATCGGGGCGAGGCCCATGCTGAACACGATGAAGCCGATGACAGGACCGAGGACGCCGAGCACGATGGCAAAGATGCCCCAGACCCGGCCTCGGTTGGTGGCGGTGGCGACGATGCCCAGGATGAAGCCGACCAGTCCCATCAGCGCGGGGATGGCCTGGGCGAACATGAAGCCGGTCATCGCGATGGCGGCATCCTGAGCCGGCGGCGGGAGCGACTCGATGTTGGTGGTGTCGACGTTGCTGGTGCCCAGGATCTCGACCAGATCGACCATGGCACCGGCGGTGAGGACCGAGAAGATGCAGTACCCGATGGTGGCGAACACCGTCAGCAGCAGGGCCGTGATGCCCATCGTGGGCTTGCGGTTGGCCGTGGCCGGTGTCCCGGGCCCGTAGCCGTACGCCGGCTGGTAGCCCTGCTGGGGCGCGGAGCCGTAACCCTGGGGCTCGGCGGGCGGGTTGGCCGACTGGCCGCCGTACGGGGTCTCGGAGTAGTTGCTCGGCGCGTAACCCCCGGAACTGGCGCTGCCACTGCTGCTCGGCTGGCCGTAGTCGGGCTGCGACGGGCCGTTCGGTGGCTGGTTGGGTCCACCCTGAGGCGGGTACGGCTGACTCATGTTCTCCCCTTGATCGGCTCCGTACAGACTATCGGCTGGTCAAGGTGTGGCCCCTCGACGGGCTCGGGGAACGTGGGAGGGCGGCCCTGGGCCTGGGATCAGGCCTGCTTGGCCTGGTGCTTGATCCGGTTGGTGAGCTCGGTGACCTGGTTGAAGACGCTGCGGCGTTCACTGAGGAGCTGGCGGATCTTGCGGTCGGCGTGCATCACGGTGGTGTGGTCGCGGCCGCCGAACTGTTGCCCGATCTTGGGCAGCGACAGGTCGGTGAGCTCACGGCACAGATACATGGCGATCTGGCGGGCGGTGGCCAACATGTGCGTCCGGTTCTGGCTGCAGAGGTCTTCGACGGTCACCCCGAAGTACGCCGCGGTCTGCGACATGATCAGCCCGGAGGTGATCTGGGCGTCGCCGCCTTCGGGGATCAGGTCCTTCAGCACGAACTCGGCCAGGCCCAGGTCGACCTGTTGGCGGTTCAGGCTGGCATAGGCGGCGACCCGGATCAGGGCACCTTCGAGCTCACGGATGTTGGTCTGGATCCGCGAGGCGATGAACTCCAGGACGTCGGTGCTGGCGGTGAGTCGCTCCAACGAGGCCTTCTTGCGCAGGATCGCGATACGGGTCTCGAGGTCCGGCGGCTGCACGTCGGTGATCAGTCCCCACTCGAACCGGCTGCGCAGTCGCGGCTCCAACGCCTCCAGCAAGCGGGGCGGCCGGTCGGAAGTCATCACGATCTGCTTCTGCGCGTTGTGCAGGGTGTTGAAGGTGTGGAAGAACTCCTCCTGGGTCTGGATCTTCGACTCCAGGAACTGGATGTCGTCGATCAACAGCACGTCGACGTCGCGGTAGTGCCGGCGGAACTGGGCGGTCTTGTTCTCCGAGATCGCGTTGATGAAGTCGTTGGTGAGTTCCTCGGTGGACACGTACCGCACCACGACACGGTCGTAGTAGCTGCGGACGTAATGGCCCAGGGCGTGCAGCAGGTGGGTCTTGCCCAGTCCGGAGTCCCCGTAGATCAGCAGCGGGTTGTACGAGCGTCCCGGGGACTCGGCGACGGCGACGGCGGCCGCGTGGGCGAACCGGTTCGAGGGTGCGGTGACGAAGTTCTCGAACGAGTAGCGCGGATTGAGTCGGTCCTGACGTCCGGAGGTCATCCCACCACCGACGAAACCGGTGCTCTGGTTGGACGAGGTCGGCGCCAGTGTGTTCGGGATGGGCGTCAGGGGCGTGGAGCGCAGGATGCGGCTCGGCGCGTCATCGTCGAAATGATCGCGGTCACCGCCGTTCGCATCGAAGCCGTCCACTGGCGGCGTGGGGCTGTCGGCAGGTCCGGCGCGGTCGACCAGATCGGCGTCGGGGGTGGTGTCCTCGTCGTCGTAGTCGATCTCCGGATCGATGGTGACCGCGAGATGGACCTTGCGGGAGAAGTGGTCGGTGAGGTGGGCTTCGACATCCGCCCGCATCTTGGTCTCGAGGCGCTCACGGGTGAACTCGTTCGGGACCGCGACCAGGATCGTGGAGTTGTGCAGCGACAGTGGTCGAGCGCCTCGGACCCAGGCGCGTCGGGGAGTGGGTGTGTGGTCGAGAACGTGGGCCCATGCGGCCCGGAGCTCGGCGTTGGGCTCCTCGGTCTCGGTCAACACATGCTCCATTTCCCTCGGCTCCTGCCCGGGCCGGAACCGGCCCCACAACGGCAGCAGATACGTTTCACCGCCCTGGGTTCATGTTGTCCACAGGACAATCCACATGCTGTGGAAACCCAGAGCGGTCTGACAGAGTAGCTGGCAGTCGCGGCCTGTGGAAATCCCCTGTGGAAACCTGATGGGTACGGTTCACAGGCTGCGTCGAGGCCTGACGTTACTGGCGGGTCCCGCTCGACGCAACCCATCGGTGCAACGATCTTCACGACCTCGGCGTGTCGGGTGGACATGCGTCTGATGGGGCTCCGGTGACCTGCCGCGAGTTTGACCCGTGAGCGGGCCTTGACTACCGTTGGGCAGTCGCTGTTCATCGCAGCGCCCCCTTCGTTGCGCCTAGGTGCTCGGCTCCTCGGCGTATCAGTATCAGTCAACGGGAGTTTCCAGTGAGCAAGCGCACCTTCCAGCCCAGCAACCGGCGTCGTAGCCGCACCCACGGCTTCCGTCTGCGCATGCGGACCCGCGCAGGCCGCTCGATCCTGTCGGCCCGGCGCCGCAAGGGTCGCGCCTCGCTGACGGCCTGATCCTTCACCTCGCCGACCCGCCCCACTGTGCTCAGCGCCCACCACCGACTGCGCCGTTCCGCGGACTTCACCCATGTCGTCAGGCGTGGCGTGCGTGCCGGACGCCCCAGCCTGGTGGTGCATGCCTGCTGCCGCCCTGATGGCGAGCACCCTGATGGTGAGCAACAGGTGCCCGGGTCGGCTCGGGTCGGCTTTGTCGTCTCGAAGGCCATCGGCAATGCCGTGGCGCGCAATCGGGTGAAGCGTCGGCTCCGCGCCCTGGTCCGCGATCGCCTGCCCGAAGTCGATCCCCAGATCGACTGGGTGGTGCGCGCCCTGCCCCCGGCGGCCGCCACCACCGACCTGGCCGATGACCTGGACTCTGCCTGGCGCCGCTGTGAGAAGCGGTTGAGGCCATGAAGTACGTCCTGATCGGATTCCTGAAGGCGTACCGGCTGGGGATCAGCCCGCTGTACGGCAATGTCTGCAAGTACTGGCCGACCTGTTCGGCCTATGCCCTGGGCGCGGTTCAGCAGCACGGAGCTGCCCGGGGCGCCTGGTTGGCGCTGCGCCGCCTGGGGCGCTGCCACCCGTGGGCCAAGGGCGGCTACGATCCCGTACCCGGGACCCCTGAGCACGAAGCCTGGCTGACCGAATGCAGTGCCACTGAGCACCTGCTGCACCCGAGCACCGAGCACGACGACGACGCTGCGCACTCGCGGCCGTCGACGGCGTGCTGCTGACCGCAACCGAGATGGACGTGACCATGACGATGCTTCCCCTGCTGCCGCTGGACCTCGGGATGGTGCCGATGGACCTGTGGGGCAGCATCACCGGCTTCTTCGAGACCGTCATGTGGCCCATCTACTGGGCGGTCTCCGGTCTGCTGGTGCTGTTCCACTACTTGTGGTCGCCGGTGCTGGGCGCCGACTCCGGCTGGACCTGGTCACTGTCGATCGTGTCGCTGACCGTGGTGATCCGGGCCGCGCTCATCCCGCTGTTCATCCGCCAGATCCAGTCCTCGCGCAATATGCAGGCACTGCAGCCCAAGGTGCGCGAGCTGCAGAAGAAGTACGGCCACGACCGCGAAGCCTTGGGCCGCGAGACGATGAAGCTGTACCGGGAGAACAACGCCAACCCGATGGCGTCGTGCCTGCCCTTGCTGCTGCAGATGCCGATCTTCATCACGCTGTTCCAGGTGATCAACCACGCTGCGATCGGTGATGCGGCCGGCAAGTTCCTCGAGGACCGCCCTGAGTTGGTCTCCTCGCTGCGCGAAGCGACCATCTTTGACGGCACCTTCCTGCAGGCCCGGATCTCGGACAAGTTCCTGCCGTTCAGCGGCTTCAACGGTGTCACGGTCCTCACGGTGCTGTTGATCCTGGGCATGTCGGCGACGATGTTCTACACCCAGCTCCAGCTGACCCGGAAGAACATGCCGCCGGAGGCCCTGGAGGGGCCGATGGCCCAGCAGCAGAAGATGATGCTGTACCTGTTCCCGGTGATCTTCGCCGTCGGTGGCGTGAACTTCCCGATCGGCGTGCTGATCTACTGGTTGACCTCGAACCTGTGGACGACCGGTCAGCAGTTCTTCATCATCAAGCGGAACCCCACGCCCGGCACCCCGGCGTACGCGGAGTGGGAGGCCAAGCAGCGCCTCAAGGGACGTGACCCCAGCGCCGGCCCGGGCAAGAAGAAGTCCCCCCAGGGCTCGCGGACCGTGGGCGACGAAGCCGTCTCGACCGAAGGGGTCACCGTCAGCGACGGTCCCCGGGTCCAGCGACAGGCGCCGCGCCAGCAACCGCAACGCCAGAGTCGATCCCAGCGCAAGAAGAAGCGCTGAGTGACTCCCCCAGTTTTCCGGCGGATCTGCCGGCCCACCAGGGACCGTGTCCCCCAGTTTCCTCAGGAGATGATGTGACCGAGATCACAAGCAACGAGACCACGGAGCCCGTCGCCGGCGATGCAGCCGTGACCGCGGAGCCGAGCACGGAGTCGACCGCACAGGCTCAGGGCGAGGAGTCCACCGAAGCGGCATCGACGGAGTCCACCGAGACGACCGAGTCGGCCGAGCAGACGTCGGCATCGGACGACACCGACGAGAAGGTGAGCCCCCTGGAGAACGAGGCAGAGATTGCTGCCGACTTCCTGGAGGAGCTGCTGGACATCGCCGATCTGGACGGTGACATCGACACCTTCATCGAGAACGACCGTGCCCAGGTGTCCATCGTGACCGATTCCCAGACCCTGGTCGGCAAGGACGGAGAGGTCCTCGAAGCCCTCCAGGAGCTTGTCCGACTGGCCGTGATGGCGGAGACCGACGGCCGGACACGGCTGATGCTGGACGTCGCAGGCTTCCGTGAGAAGCGTCGCAAGCAGCTGCGTGAGATCGCGACCGATGTCATCCAGGAAGTCAAGGACTCCGGCGAGTCCGTGCGGCTGGCCCCCATGAACCCGTTCGAGCGCAAGATCGTGCACGACGTGGTCACCGAGGCCGGACTGACCAGTGAGTCGGAGGGCACCGAGCCCAACCGACGCGTCGTGGTCGTACCCGCTGCGAAGTGAGCGAGCAGGCCGCCAAGGACCTGGGCCGTACGGTCTTCGCCGACCGATTCGACCTCGCCGAGCGTTATGCCGATCTGCTGGCCGGCGAGGGCACCACGCGCGGCCTGATCGGGCCCAGGGAAACCGAACGGCTCTGGAGTCGTCACCTGATGAACTCGGCTGGCCTGGAGTCTGCCATCGCCGAAGGTTCCACCGTCGTCGACGTCGGTAGCGGTGCCGGACTTCCGGGACTGCCGCTGGCACTGGCCCGCCCTGACCTCGAGATCACCCTGGTGGAGCCGTTGCTGCGACGCACCACCTTCCTCGAAGAGGTCGTCGAGGAACTGGAGCTGGGCGATCGTGTCCGTGTCGTACGCGGCCGGGCCGAGGACGTGGCGGGTGAGGACTTCCGGTTCGATGTCGTGACGTCCAGAGCAGTCGCTGCGCTGGATCGCCTCGTACGGTGGTGCGCCCCCCTGATGGGACCACGTGGCCAGATCCTGGCCGTGAAGGGAAGCTCCGCCCAGGAGGAGATCGACCGTCACCGCAAGGTCCTGGAGCGCGTAGGGCTTTCCGCCGCAGTGCTCCATCTCGGTGGTCGCGGCGAGGTTGCCCCCACCATTGCCGTACGCCTTCGTCCCACGCTGTGACGAGTCGGCTTCAACGGCCTCGGTCCGGTAGGTTGGTCCGGTCACGGCATCGGTGAGTGAGGTTGGCAGGTGAGCAGTTCCCTTCCGGTTGGTTGGCCGGGCAGCGGCGGTTTCGCCAGCGATCTCGGTTGGCCGCATGTTTCACGTGAAACGGACGGTGCAGAGGACGGAGGGGCGTACGGCGTGGGCAAGAAGAAGAAGCGCAAGAAGAAGAAGGAAGCTCGCGAGCTCTCCGGAACCGAATCTGCCGCCAGTCCCACCGAAGCTCCAGACCCTGACAGGCGAGACACGCCCTCCCCCGAAGCGTCCGTTTCACGTGAAACGGGGGCTCCTTCCCCCACAGAACCAGAGGTTGCGGTGACCGTTTCACGTGAAACACCGGAAGCCCCGGTGCCAGCCCCGCTCGAGACCGATGACGACCTCCAGCTCCCGAGTCCCACCGACGGCACCCGCGTCATCGTGGTGGCGAACCAGAAGGGTGGGGTCGGTAAGACCACGACTGCGGTGAACCTTGCGGTCGCGATGGCGCAGGGCGGTCTCCGCGTCCTGGTCATCGATCTGGATCCGCAGGGCAATGCCTCGACCGCACTCGGTGTGGAACACCACGAAGGCGTGGCAGGGACCTACGAAGTCGTCATCGACGGTACGGCCATCAACGACGTCGTGGTCCAGTCCCCCGAGGCCGAGACCCTCTCCGTACTGCCCGCGACCGTGAACCTTGCCGGCGCTGAGGTGCAGCTCGTCTCGATGGTGGCCAGGGAGTCGCGTCTGTCCAAGGCGATCGGCAAGTACCTTGCCGCTGCGGAGGAGCAGGGTCAGCCGATCGACTACGTCTTCCTCGACTGTCCGCCGTCGTTGGGGTTGCTCACGGTCAACGCCTTGGTGGCTGCCGACGAGATCCTGATCCCGATCCAGTGTGAGTACTACGCCCTCGAAGGCGTTTCGCAGTTGATGAACACCATCGACGTGGTGAAGGGCGAGCTCAACGACGACCTGGAGGTCAGCACGGTCCTGCTGACCATGTTCGATGCGCGCACCCGGCTCGCGGCTCAGGTCGCTGACGAGGTCCGTCGCCACTTCGCCGACCAGACCCTGCGGGCCGTGATCCCACGCTCGGTGCGGATCAGCGAGGCACCCAGCTATGGACAGACCGTCCTGACCTACCACCCGGATTCCATCGGATCGCAGTGCTATGCGGATGCTGCATCCGAGATCGCCCATCGAGGAGTGAGATGACCACCCGCCGACCGACACCACCCCAGCGACCCTCCGGTCTCGGACGCGGCCTGGGTGAGTTGTTCGCCAGGACCGATGGCGAGCCGCGCCCCCCGGTCCCGCGCGAAGGAAGTCACATCGTCGACGTGACGACCCGCGAGGTCGCCCATCCGATGCCCAAGGGCTCGAAACTGGTCGAGATCGCGCCCTCGCGGATCACCCCGAACCCGAAGCAGCCCCGTACGGTCTTCGACGAGGATCAGTTGGCCGAGTTGGCCGAGTCGGTCAAGGAGATCGGCGTGCTGCAGCCGATCGTGGTACGCCCACTCGGGGGTGACCAGTACGAGCTGGTGATGGGCGAACGCCGCTGGCGGGCCGCCCAACGAGCCGGCCTCGAGGCCGTACCGGCGATCGTGCGTCGGACCGAGGACCACGACCTGTTGCGCGACGCGCTGCTGGAGAACCTGCACCGCGCCCAGCTGAACCCGCTGGAGGAGGCGGCGGCCTACCAACAGATGCTGGAGGAGTTCGACTGCACCCAGGAAGAGCTCTCCCGCCGGGTGAAGCGCTCCCGTCCGCAGATTTCCAACACCCTGCGACTGTTGAAGCTGCCGCCCACGGTGCAGCGGCGGGTGGCGGCCGGTGTCCTCAGCTCCGGTCACGCCCGCGCGCTGCTCGGGATCGAGGACTCCGCGGCCCAGGAACGGATGGCTCAGCGGATCGTCGCCGAGGGGCTTTCGGTGCGGGCCGTGGAGGAACTGGTCGCGCTCGGAGAACTGGGTGCGGAGGACGAAGGTCCGCGTGTGCGTGCTCCCCGCGAGGTCCCGGCCCGGGCCAGCGAGGTGGCTGCGAGCCTGTCCGAGCACTTCGAGACCCGGGTGAAGGTCGATCTGGGCAAGCGCGGCGGCAAGGTCACCATTCAGTTCGCCTCCGAGGAGGACCTCGAGCGGATCCTCGACATCATGGCGGTCCCGTCCGATCCGCAGTAGCCCGTTTCACGTGAAACATCCGACCCCCGAGCCCCGTACGGCCCCGTGCCCGTCGAGGGGCACCCTCCCCAACGACCCCCGAGCTTGTCGAGGGGCACCCTCCGCAACGATCCCCGAGCCCCGTCGAGGGGCAGAGGGGTCAGGCCGAAGCGGATCCCTGCTGCTCAGCCAAGTCTTCCTCGCTGACCACGGTCGCCTCGTCCAACTTGCGTCGCACGTCCTTGGTGGCGAAGTGCTCGGCGACGAACGAGAGGAAAGGCACCGTGCCGGCCAGCATGATGAGGATCAAGCGGCCCCAGCCCCAGCGCACCCGCCGCCCCACGTCGAAGGCCGTGATCAGCAGGACCAGGTAGAGCCAGCCGTGCGGTACGCCGGTGATGCGTACCACGAGGTCATTGTCGGCTAGGTACTTCAACGGGACGCCGACCAGGGTGAGGACGACCAGCAGGACACCGACCAGGTAGGCCATCACCCGGTAGCGAAGCAAGGCTGAACGGACGCCTCGGACCTCGTCGGGAGTCCAGACGAAGCGCTGCTGGTCGGGGGTGCTCTGGGTCACGGCTGACGTACTTTCTGTGCAGGATCGGTCCCGGCGTCCTCGCCGGTCTGGGGCTCAACAGCTGGGTCGGCCTCGGTGGTCGGCTCGGTCGCTGCAGTCGGTTCGGCCGTCTGGAGGCGGGCCTCGCGACCGAAGTCGTGGGCCATCTTCAGCCCGAGTCCGACCGCAAAGGCGGCGAACACCCACCACTGGACAGCGTACGCGCCGTTGCGCAGCGCGCCGCCCTCGCGGGGCATCGCAGGAGCGCGGTACTCCAGGCCCGGGGTGGTGTCGGCCTCATCGAGGGTCACGAACCCGGAAACCAACGGCCAGGGCCACTCCTGGGCCAGGACCGAGATCCTGACGCTGGACAGTTGCCCCGGGCCGACAGGTCGGTCATCGGTGCCCTCGTTGGGCATCAGCACGCCCTGTTGGGTGAGGTGGCCACTCGGGGGCTCGGGGACGGCGGCGGGATCACCGCGATAAGTGCCACGGACCACGGCCACCGCATCACCACTGTCCTGGACGAAGGCCGTCACCACTCGGTAGACGTCGTCGTCAACGGCATCCGGGACGAGGACTTGCCTACTGGAGTCATAAGTACCGGTGAGGCGGACCGTACGTCCGAAGGATTCGCCGGCGTCGGCACCGGCCGGCGCCACTTCGGCCAGCTCGAGGGCAGGCTGGTTGATCCGTTCCTGGGCCGCCTGGTCGCCGGACTCGCGATAGACCTGCAGCTGCCACCAGCCGAGCATGATCATGACGCCAGCCAGGACAATTCCCACCACGATCACCGCCGCTTGTTTGGCGACGACGGTGCCCGACAACCGTGGGACCGAGTCTCGATGCACGCAACAACTCTGCCCCATGCCCGACACCCACCCAAATCAGAATGCTGAACCCTGACCGGGATCTGCCTCACAGCCCGCTGTTGGGCCACCAGCACTACGATGTGGGTCATGGAAGTCCGGCCGGGAGTCGTGGTGGCGCGCAGCGTCGGCCTCATTGCGTTGGTCAGCGGCGCGGTCGCCGTCGGTTTCGTCCTCGGGATGTCGCGCCCTCGCAGGCGCACCCTTGACCATGGGGCCGAACGAGCCCTCCGGGAATGACCGCCTCGTCCACCCCTGCTCGTCTCCGACCGACCACCCTGAGTGATCTGGAGGCTCTTCCGCAGTGCGGCCCGACCTGTCCGGTGCCGAGGCCGTTCGCGGAGCAGGAGTGGGCGGTGGAGACCCAGGCCCAGCTCGGCTGGTGCGGCGTGCGGCTTCGTCAGGCGGATCGGACGACCGGTTATGCCCTGGTCAATGTCGCCGACTCGCCGGTCCGCCGCTCCAGTGTCGATCCTGAGGTCTCGGCCGCCGCCGTGACCGCCCTGTGGGTGGCTCGTGACTGCCGTGGACAGGGGATGGGCCGCCAGTTGGTCCAAGGCCTGGCAGCGGCGGCCACGCGCTCGGGACTGCAGGTCCTGCTCGCGGTCGGGAGCCGGGGCCCGGGCAGCTGTGCCGCGCCGCCGGTCGGATGGTGGCAGCGTCAAGGTTTCCGGGTGGCGACGGACCACCCGATCCATCCCGTGCTGCGACTCGACCTCGACCGTACCGTCCGATGGGCGTGGTGGAGTGAGTGGTGGGACCGCGTACGGCACTCGATCGGCGGGTGGGAGGCACCACCCCACCCGACCAGCCGGTCTGGTGCCTGACGAGCCAGCAGGAGGCTGTCAGAGCGTGAGGTTGTGCTCCACGAGGACGTTCTTTCCCTTGCCAGGAAGGGAAATCCGGTCAACAGCGGTCTCGACGTTGTCGCTGTGCCGGACCCAGCCACCCTCGTCGGGGAAGGCGTCCTCGGTCAGTTCCAGGCTGCCGCCGTCGAAGGTGCAGCCCACCGCCGTCCACCGGTTCACCCCGGTGTCCACCGTGGCGTGACGGATGTCGCCGGTGGCGGTGCTGTGCACCCCACGCAGCTCCCAGGTGACGGTGCCGTCGCCATCGGCCCGGGACAGCAGCGCGTCGCCGGACGGTTGCCCGGTCACGTCGGTCTCGCTCAGGCGTACGTGTTGGTCCTGTGCCGCCGTGGCGACCAGGCCCAGGCCGGTCAGGGACCCGCCCCGTACCGTCAGGTCACCGGCAACGCTGAGACGCCCACCGGAATCGCCGTCGAGACGGCACTGGTCGAGCAGGATCGGACCGCTTCCGGCGAAGGCGACGTCGTCCAGCCCGGTGAGGGTGGTGCGGACCAGGTGGATCGGTGAGGTGACGCTGTCCTGGATCACCGAACTTCCTGCCAGGGTGGCGAAATCGCAGTCCTCGATCACCGTGGGTCGCCCGGAGGACTCGGAGGCCTGGGAGATCACGAGTGTGTCATCGGCACGGCAGCCACGCAGCTGGGCGCCGTCGGCGTTGATCCACAGCATGCCGGATCCGTCGAGTCCGTCCTTGGCGATCACCTGGACGTCCTGCAGGGACAGGTCGATGACCTTGACCCGAGCCACGAACCAGGAGCAGACGTGGCGGATCACCGTGATGCGCTTGGCGGCACCACCCCAGGCTGCCCCGGAGTTGGCGAAGGTCATCAGCCCGGAGTTCTGCACATAGGTCAGGTCGTGCTCGTACTGCCCGTGGGTGACGAACGGGCCCTGGTCGTCACCGTCGCCGTGGCAGTTCTCCACCAGTCCGTACGAGGAGGCCGTCCAGTCGTTCAGGTGGCGGGCGTTGGAGGTGTGGCAGTCGACCACATGTCCGTAGTTGCAGTAGATCTGCTGCGTCAGGTAGCCGGCGCCACCCCAGGTCACCGAGGCAGGGTTGGTCAGTGAGCACGAGCGGGTGGTGAAGTGGGTGCCCCAGCGCCGCATCACGAGCGGCCAGAAGGTCGCCTCGCCGTGGACGTTCTCGACGTCACAGTGGACGGCGTACTCGTACGCGATCGGGTGCGACCCGGTGAACTGGTCGCCGCCGGCGACGCCGACGAAGCGCAGGTTGCGCACGTGGACCTGCTCGACGGGCTCGATCCGTCGCCAACTCAGGGTGCGTCCTGCGTCGAGTTCCCAACCCAGCTTGTGATCCACGCGGATGTGGGTCGGGTCGACGATCTGGGTGACGCGGACCAGGCGTTGCAACTCTCGCTCCCAGGTGCCGGTGAGGGCATTGACCTCCAGGGCCCACCACTGGCCGACGCGGAAGCCATCGGAGGACCCGACCGGGTAGTCGTCGCGCAGCTCGGGCATGGTCTCGGAGAGCTCGTGCTCATGGACCTCGTCGGTGACCTCGCCACGGAAGCAGAGCACTGCGGCGAACGGGTCGTCCTCGTCCGCCGCCTCGATCCGGTCGGTGGTCATGGTGTGGCCGCCGAAGTCGAGCACCAGGTGCGAGCGGGTGAACCGGTGGCGACGGGTGAAGTTCAGGTCCGTGTGGGCCTCGATCCGGCTGATGGTCGGATCGGCGACGAGGGCGTCGAGGGCATCGTCGGCATCGTGGTCCGCGCCCCGGATCCCGAACCAACGGAAGTCCCCGGTGCCTGCGTGCAGGGTGATCCAGCGGCCCGGCCGGGTACGACCGCTGCGGTCGTGCGGTCGCAGCACCGTGCCGCCGTTGTCATCGGCTGTGCTGGTGGCATCGAAGCGGACGAGCCGGCCACCGCCGTCGCCCGGCTCCGAGTGGCCGGCGAGCTGGACCAGGGTGCCGTCGGCGATCGTGTCGGTCCGGCTCGCGACCAGTCGGGCGGCATCGGACACCGCGTGCACCGGCGTCAGGGAGGACTCGTCGGCGTGGGCCGGGCGTGCGGCCAGGGCCATGGCCCCCAGTGCGAGGCCGGAGACGCCGGCCGCGCCGATCAGGGCGCGACGGCCGGTGTGGTGTGGCGACGGATCGGGTTCGGACACGGCAGCCTCCTGTGGACGCCATCAGCGGCGACGGCTGACGGGCACCCAATTCCTATCAGGATCCAGGTCGATCGAGCCCACCGGCCATGACGCGGGCTTGACCAGCACGGGCTGGGCCGCCGGTGTGTGGGCATGGAAAAGGGGGCCGTCCGTACCTCCCGGGATCGTTGCGGTGATCCGGGGAGGGTGACGGTCCCCCTACGAAGCTGAGGCCTGGATCAGGCCTCGGTGGTGCCGGTCGGACGGGAGGCCAGCTCGGCATCGACCCGGAGCAGGCCCGGGCCGTCCTCGCCGACCAGCTCGAGCTGGGCGACGATCTCGGAGACAGTGGCCTCCTCCTCGATCTGCTCGTTGAGGAACCAGTTCAGCAGCGGGCGGGAGTCCAGGTCACCGGCCTCCTCGGTGGTCCGGTACAGGCTGCGGATGGCCTCGGAGACGCGCTGCTCGTGGGCGTAGGCGGCCTTGAAGGCGTCCAACGGAGTGCTCACGTCGAGCTGCGGCGAATTGATCTTGCCGATCTGGGCGTGGTTGTCCCGGTCGATCAGGTGGTCGATGAACTTGTTCGCGTGGACGATCTCCTCGTCGGCCTGGTGGCGCAGCCACGCCCCCATGCCGGGGAGGTCACGGCTGTCCAACTCGATGGCGAGCTGGCGATAGACCATGGAGGCCTCGAACTCCAGCGTGACTTGGTTGTTGAAGGCGACTTCGAGTTCTGGGGAGAGTTTCATAACGGACACTCTAATGAGGACGGCGCACGAAAAACAGGCAGGAAAGGCAAGCCGTACTGAGGTCAGGCACAGTGAGGTGACGCAATCCTGTCCTCTCCCGGGTTGCCCAAATCGCTGTGGACACCATTTGGGTCACCCCAGCGGCGGGGTGGGCACGACTACCCTTCGCATCATGGTGGTGGGACGAACCCCGGCGATGACCTGGGCCGAGCGGATCCCTGACGGGCCGGGGGCCGATGCTGCCGAGTTGGCTGACGTGCTGACCGGGCGGCAGTGGTCGGTGCTCACCGGCGCCGGGATGAGCACCGCCTCCGGCATCCCGGACTACCGGGGCCCGGACGGGACCCGCCGGGTCCAGCCCATGACGATCCAGGAGTTCCGCGGGTCGTCTGCCGCTCGCCAGCGGTACTGGGCCCGTTCGTACGTGGGTTGGCACCGGCTGCGTCAGACCCGACCCAACCAGGCCCACCGGGCCGTGACCGCATTGCAGGGGCTCGGCGTGGTGGGCCCGGTCATCACGCAGAACGTCGACGGGCTGCACCAGGCCGCCGGCACCGAACAGGTCACCGAGCTGCACGGGTCGCTGGCGCGAGTGGTCTGCGATCGCTGCCGGGCCCTGAGCAGTCGCCGGGAGCTCGACGCGATGATGGCCGAGGCCAATCCCGGCTTCACGGTGACCTCCG
>DVLP01000242.1 GCA_018715445.1 Candidatus Avipropionibacterium avicola
CGAGCGCCGCGAGTACCACGGCGAGGACGACGCACTGGTCAATGCCAAGACCCTCAAGGTGCTGGAGCACCAGATGACCCCGATCATCTGCGTCGGCGAGGGCCTCGAGGTCCGCCAGGCCGGCAATCACGTCGCCCACACCCTGGCCCAGATCGACGGTGCGTTGGCCGGTCTGACGCCGGAGCAGGCCGTCGCCTGTGTCATCGCCTACGAGCCGGTCTGGGCGATCGGCACCGGTGAGGTCGCGACCCCCGAGGACGCCCAGGAGGTCTGCGCGGCGATCCGCGCCCGTCTGGTCGAGCTCTACGACGAGGGTGTGGCCGACAACGTCCGCGTGCTGTACGGCGGCTCGGTCAAGTCCGGCAATGTCGCCCAGATCATGGCCCAGGCCGATGTCGACGGCGCCCTGGTCGGGGGAGCGAGCCTGGTGGTCGACGAGTTCGCCGCCATCGCCCGGTTCGCCGACCTGCCGGTGCTCTGAGCGACAGGCTAGGATTCACAGCATGAGTGTCCCGATCCTGATCTTCAGCGTGCTGTTGGTGGTGACCAGCCTGATGCTGGGGCTGATGGTGCTGCTCCACAAGGGCCGCGGTGGCGGGATGTCCGACCTGTTCGGTGGTGGCATGTCCACCTCGATGGGCGGGGCTTCGATGGCGGAGCGTCGCCTGGACCGCATGACGGTCATCATCGGGGTGGTCTGGACCGCCTCGATCATCGCCCTCGGCCTGCTCTACCGGGTCGGGGGCTGAGGGCGTCCCGGTTCGCCGGGACCTGATCTTTTTGTCCTGTGGGCTGTTGCCGCCGGTGCGCGTGTGGTGGAATGTCTCCCGGATTCTGACACCGCGAGGGGAGTTCAATGTCGACAGGCGGCAATGCCATCCGAGGCAGTCGGGTGGGCGCCGGGCCCAGTGGTGAGGCGGAGCGCGGTGAGGCTGCGCCCCGCATGCGCGTCAGCTACTTCTGCGGCAACGGCCACGAGACCCGACCGGCCTTCGCGATGGATGCGACGGTTCCTGCGGAGTGGGACTGCCCACGATGTGGGCAGCCGGCCGGCACCGATCGTGAGGACCCACCCCCGCCGCTGCGGACCGTGCCCTACAAGACCCACCTGGCCTATGTGAAGGAGCGCCGCTCCGATGCGGAGGCGGCCGCCCTGCTGGATGAGGCCGTCCAGGACCTCAGGGCTCGACGTGACCGCGGGGAGGTCATATACTGAACGCCGAAACGGGTTAGTTGTCTGTCCGTATTTCATTCCCGTTTCATTGTGCAAACGACTGCACAATCTGCCTTGACGGGTGGCTGTCCCCGGTGTGACGCTGACAGTCGGAGGAGCCGCCGTGGGCGGCATCGACGTCGACGAGAGGATGTGGATGAGCGCCACAGCCACGGCCCAGCATGAAGAGGTGCCTTCGGCCCCTCCACCGCCGGTCAGTTCACGGTCTACCAAGACCTTCGGTCAGAAGCTTCGGCGGGACTGGGGCCTGCTGCTGTTCGCCCTGCCCGGCGTCGCAGTGGTGCTGTGCTTCCAGTACATCCCGCTGATCGGCAACGTGATCGCCTTCAAGGACTACCAGCCCTTCATCGGGATCCTGGACTCCGACTGGGTGGCCTTCGACAACTTCTCCATCCTGTTCAACGGCGATCCGGCCTTCCTGAACGCGCTGAAGAACACGATGATCATCACGTTCCTCCAGCTGCTGTTCACCTTCCCGATCCCGATCATCCTTGCGCTGATGATGAACAGCCTGATCTCGGACCGCTTCAAGCGCGTCGTGCAGTCTGTCCTCTACCTGCCGCACTTCCTGTCCTGGGTGGTCGTTGTGGCGCTGTTCCAGCACGTTCTCGGTTACAACGGGCCGCTGGAGCACTTCATGTCGGCCATCGGTGGCCCGGCGCCCTCGATCATCGGCAACCCTGACTTCTTCAAGCCGCTGCTGGTGCTGCAGGACATCTGGAAGAACGCCGGCTGGGGCACCATCCTCTTCCTGGCGGCGCTGGCAGGCATCGACCAGAACCTGTACGAGGCCGCTGCGGTGGACGGCGCCTCGCGCTGGCGCCAGCTCTGGCACGTCACCCTGCCGGGCATCCGCCCGGTCGTCATCCTGATCCTGATCCTGCGCATCGGCGACATCCTGACCGTGGGCTTCGAGCAGATCGTGCTGCAGCAGCCGGCCGTGGGCCTCGAGGCATCGGAAGTCCTCGACACCTACGTCTACAACAACGGCATCATCGGTGGTGAGTGGGGAATCTCAGCAGCGGTCGGCCTGGTCAAGGGCGTGATCGGCGTCATCCTCGTGCTCAGCGCGAACAAGCTCGCCCACATGTTCGGTGAAGCCGGTATCTACAAGGGGGCAGCCAAGTGAGTGGCAACGAACACCTGGTCAGCGAAGAGGTCCAGGAACTCCAGAACCCGGAGGCCAAGCGCAAGTCGCTGTACGTCGGCCACAAGGCGCCCCTGCACATCGAGGCGATCAAGGTCGTCATCCTGGTGATCTGTTGTCTGGCCGTCATCGGCCCGTTCATCATGGTGATCTCCACCTCCTTGGCCGACCCGGTGCAGATCGGGCGTGGTGGTGGCCTGGTGATGTGGCCGGAGAACCCGACCCTCGAGGCCTACCGGGCCATCTTCAGCGGCGGACAGGTCACCCGGGCCCTGTGGATCTCGGCCTTCGTCACGATCGTGGGCACCTTCGTCTCGCTGCTGGTCACCTCGATGCTGGCCTATGCGCTGTCCCGCAGCCAGATGATCTTCAACCGCCTCATCCTGATGGGCGTGCTGCTCACCATGCTGTTCTCGGCCGGCATGATCCCGCTGTACCTGACGGTCAAGGGATTCGGCCTGCTGAACTCTCTGTGGTCGCTGATCATCCCGGTCTGTGTCTCGGCGTTCAACTGCATCGTGATGCGCCAGTTCTTCCAGAACCTGCCCGATGACCTGACCGAGGCCGCTTCGATCGACGGTGCGAGCGAGATGCGGATCTTCTTCTCGATCATCCTGCCGCTGTCGAAGCCGATCATGGCCGCCATCGGCCTGTTCTACGCCGTGGCCTACTGGAACACCTTCTTCTCCGCCCTGCTCTACATCAACGACCAGGAGAAGTACCCGATCCAGCTGGTGCTGCGTCAGTACCTGATCAACAACCAGCAGGTCGGCGTCGACATCGATCTGGCCGGTGAGCTGCCACCACCGCAGCCCGCCCTGCAGATGGCCATCCTGGTCGTCTCGCTGATCCCGATCGCCTGTGTCTACCCGTTCCTGCAGAAGCACTTCACCAAGGGCATGCTGACCGGAGCGGTCAAGGGCTGACGTGCGCACCCTCGCCCATCCGGATCGTCAGGTCGAGACCCAGTCGATCGACCTGTACGACCCGGCGGCGGGGACGCCGGAAGGCCATGGCCGGTTGGCCATGCTCTTCGTCCACGGCGGGGGATGGTACGCCGGCGAGCGCAGCGCCTTCGACGAGTGGGCCGAGCGGGCCGCGGCCCAGGGCCATCCGGCCGGTTCCACCGGCTACCGGGTCGACGAGGAGTCGACCTACCGCGACAAGGTCGCCGATGTCATCGCCGGCTGGCGTTTGCTGGCCGAGCAGTTCCCCGACGCCGAGTCGGTGTGCCTGGTCGGATCGTCGGCCGGCGCCCATCTGGTCACCGCCCTGGCCCTGGCCGACCCGGACCTGGTCCCGGCCCTGCCCGTCTCGGCGGTCGTCTCGTTCAACGGTCCGGGGTCCCTGCGCCGCGAGACGCTGTACAAGGACGCCACCTGGCAGCGGGTCGACCAACTGGCGATGACTCCCGAGGAGTTCGACCTGCTCGACGGCGAGGTCACCGTCCGTCCACTCGAGTGGGCCTTCGTGAACGCCGAGGACGAGACCTCCTTCCCGCATGAGCACGTCGCGGCACTGGCGGCACGGCTGGAGGCGGCAGGTCATCACACCGAGACCACCGTCGTCCCGGACACCAAGCACGGCTTCTGCTACAAGGTGCTCTCCCGAGGCGGTGAACCGGCCCGCGTCAGCGCCGAGGCGGTCGACCGCTTCTGGAACCGTCTCCGCTGAGCGACCTCTCGACGCCCAGGGTTTTTCACCCAAAGGTGCAATCTTTTCGTCTATCGTGGTGATCCTTGTCCACACCCGACGAAGGGACCTGACAATGTCCGAGCACACCTCACGGCGATTGTTCCTCGGAGCGACCGGGGCAGGGGCAGCAGCAGTGATGCTGGGCACCGGCACCTGGGGCGCTCCCGACGTGTGGGCCGCCCCGACCTCGGACTACCCGTTCACGCTGGGCGTGGCCTCCGGTGACCCGCTGCCCGACGGTGTCGTGCTGTGGACCCGGTTGGCGCCGGACCCGCTGGCCGAGGACGGCCACGGCGGCATGGGCAACCAGAAGGTCCCGGTGCGCTACCAGGTCGCCGAGGACGAGGCCTTCTCGACGGTGGTGCGCTCCGGAACGGTCATCGCCTCGCCGGAGTTGGCGCACTCGGTCCACCCCGAGGTCAGTGGGCTCCAACCCGACCGGGAGTACTTCTACCGTTTCTCGGCCGGCGGTGAGATCTCCCCGGTGGGGCGCACGCGGACCGCGCCGGCCCGCAATGCCGCCCTGGACGAGCTCACCTTCGTCTTCGCGTCCTGCCAGAGTTATGAGGGCGGTCTCTACACCGCGTACCAGCACATGGCTGCCGAGGACCTCGACCTGGTGGTGCACCTGGGTGACTACATCTACGAGGAGTCCTATGTCGAGGATCCGCAGTTCCACGACGGCGGCGCGCTGCCGGACCACCTGCTGACCGAGTGCACCACCCTGGAGCGCTACCGCACCCAGTACGGGCTCTACAAGTCCGACCAGCACCTGCAAGCGGCCCACCAGCAGTTCCCCTGGCTCTTCACCTTCGATGATCACGAGGTGCACAACAACTGGAAGGGCGGGATCGATCGGGACGACGAGGAACTGGCCCGCACCGCCGCCGGATTCCAGGCCATGTACGAGAACTTGCCGTTGCGCAGCACCCAGCGCCCGGACGGACCGGACATCCAGATCTACCGCAAGCTCCAGTACGGCAGCCTGGCCGACTTCACGCTGCTCGACTCGCACAGCTTCCGCAACGCCTCGAGCCAGGAGCAGCGCTTCGACCCGGACATCACGAACCTGGGCGCCGAGCAGCGGGACTGGCTGATTGACGGGTTCTCCGACTCGACCGCGCAGTGGCAGGTCATCGGCAACCAACAGCCGATGGGGGAGTTCGACCGCGATCCTGACCCGGAGGTGAAGCGGCTCACCAGCTCGTGGGACCTCTACGCGCTGGAGCGTCAGACGATCCTGCAGGCCGCGCGTGACCGTGACGTCGACAACCTGGTGGTCATCACTGGGGACCGTCACGCCAACCACGTGCTGGACCTGCTGACCGACTACGACCACCCCGACGAGGCCGAACTGGTGGGTGCCGAGTTCGTCGGGACGTCGTTGAGCAGCAACGGCGACGGCGCCGACACCTCCCCGGTCGGCGAGGACCTGTTGAAGGGCAACCCGCACCTGAAGTTCTACAACTACCAACGCGGCTACAGCCGCGTCACGCTCACCCAGGAGAGCTTCACCAACGAGTTCATGGTCCTGCCGTACGTCTCCGAGCCGGACTCGCCGATCGAGCTGCGCGCCCGCTACGTGGTCGAGGACGGCGTCCCCGGGGCCGTCGAAGACACGATCAGCCGATGAGCACGAACATGACGAAACCCTCCCGACGGCTGCTGTTGGGCCTGAGCGGCGCCGGTGCCGCTGCCGTGATGTTGGGGACCGGGGGCTGGTCCTCGGCCCAGGCCCGGGACGTGCGACTGAGTGAGGACCCGTTCACCCTCGGCGTGGCCTCCGGCGACCCGAGCCCGACCGGTGTCGTGCTGTGGACCCGGTTGGCCACCGATCCGCTGGCCCTCGACGGGCGTGGCGGCATGGCCAACCGTCGGATCCCGGTGAAGTACCAGGTGGCCGAGGACGAGCAGTTCACCCGTGTGGTCCGCAGCGATGTCGTCACTGCCTCACCGGAGCTGGGCCAC
>DVLP01000243.1 GCA_018715445.1 Candidatus Avipropionibacterium avicola
CAGTGGTGGACCCAACGCCGTACCAGTGAGGCGAGGGTCGATGCTGAGCACTGAGCACCTGCCGCTGGAGAATGCCCGGGCCCGGCTCCGCTTGACGGCACGGACCGTGACCGACAACGCCGCCTCCCGGCACACGCTGCTGCGGGCCGGCTTCGGCGAGACCGGTCGCGAACGCACCGTCGCCCCCTCGGGGGCCGAGTTCATCGGGGTGTTCCACCAGCGCGAGCTGTAGGCCGCGCAAGCCAGATCCACACGGGCGCCGGGAGCACAGTGGGTCGGTACCCCCGGTGGGACTCGAACCCACACCGCAGCGGTTTTAAGCCGCCTGCCTCTACCGATTGGGCCACGGGGGCCGGTGGCCGCAGCCTACTGCGGTGTCGCCTCGCCGCGAGGACGGCCGGTGGGCAGTTCCCCCGCCTCCAGGTAGACCTTGCGCTCATGGATGGCATGGGCGCCGGCGACCCGGTCCAGGAAGAGCTTGCCGGCGCAGTGGTCCATCTCGTGCTGCAGCGCCTTGGCCTCGAAGGCATCGGTGGCGATCTCGACCCACTCACCGCTCCCGGGCAGCTGGCCCCGTACGGTCACCCGGCTCGCCCGCTTCACATCGCCGGTGAAGTCGGGGACCGACATGCAGCCCTCACGGCCCTTCTCGTTGCGCGAGGCCGTCACGACCTCGGCATTCACCAGCACCATCAGCCCATGCAGGGTGCGGGCCTTGGGGTGGCCGGTGACGTCGACACAGAAGGCCCGGGCCACGACACCGACCTGTTGGGCGGCCAACCCGACGCATCCCGGCGAGACGCGCATCGTGGCCACCAGGTCCGCGCAGAGCTGGACGGTCGCCGGATCGGCGGGATCGGTCAGCTCAGCCGGTGTCGCGAGGACGGCATCGGGAGCGGTCACGACCTCACGGACGACACCCTCGGGCAACTCGACCGACCAGGGGTGGGTCATCGCCTCAGAGCTCGTCATCGCTGAGCGGCTCCATCGACACCTGGACACCCAGATCGGCCCCGGTGCGCCTGAGCTCGGCCTGCAACGCCTCGGCGGACCCGACCAGGTCGACCTCGGCGCTGAGCACGTACAGCTCGCGAAGGTGACGGGTGGTCAGATCGGTGATGTTGCCTCCGGCCGCAGCAATCACGGCGGCGATCCGCGCGACGATGCCGAGACGGTCGGCCCCGTACACGCTGACCAACCACGACTCGGCCCCCTGCTCGGCCTCATGGGTCCCGGGCTGCACGGTCCGTACGGTGACCTCGAGGCTGTCGTCGGCGAGGCCGGACAGGACCTGCTCGACCCGGTCGGCCTCGGCGTCACCCAGGCAGATCAACGTCATGGCGAAGTGGCCGCGCAGCCGGGTCATCGAGGAGTCCTCGAGGTTCATCCCGAGCTCGGACAACAGCTCAGCGGTCCGGGCGATGATCCCCGGGCGGTCCTTGCCGACGACGGTCACAGCGATTTCAGCCACGCCCGCGATCATAGTGCGATGATGTCGCCATGGCCGAACGTGAAGTCCTGACCTGGCCCGACTTCGGGACCGCGATTCGTGAAGTGGCCCAGCAGGTCGTCGACGACGACTACCACCCGGACGTGATCCTGTCGATCGCCCGCGGCGGCATGGCCTTCGGGATGGGTCTGGGCTATGCCCTGTCGGTCAAGAACCTGAGCGTGGTGAACGTCGTGTTCTACACCGGTGTCGACCAGCGCCTCGCGATGCCGGTGATGTTGCCACCGACGCCGGATGCGGTCGACCTGAGCGGGCTCAAGGTGTTGGTGGCCGATGACGTTGCCGACACCGGCCGTACGCTCGAACTGGTCCGCGACTTCTGCTCCGGCCACGTCGCCGAGGTCCGGGTGGCCGTGGTCTACGAGAAGCCGGCCTCGGTGGTGCACGGTGACTACGTGTGGCGCCACACCGGCCGGTGGATCGACTTCCCGTGGTCCAGCCTGCCGCCGGTCCGCGGTGGCGGCGACGGACACTGAGGCAACACCGATAGAGTTGACGCGTGAGCGACTCGACCCTGCCTGCCACTGACCGTGACCTCGTCGTCGTCATCGACTTCGGCGCCCAGTACGCCCAGCTGATCGCCCGTCGCGTCCGGGAGGCCGGGGCCTACTCGGAGATCATGCCGCACACCGCGGCCGCTGCCGCCGTCCTGGAGCGTCATCCGGCGGCCATCATCCTGTCCGGTGGACCCCAGTCGGTCTATGCACCCGGCGCTCCCCAGGTCGACCCGGCACTGTTCGAGGGTGACGTACCGGTGCTCGGCATCTGTTACGGCTTCCAGGCGATGGCCAGCGCCCTGGGCGGCGAGGTCGTCCAGACCGGACGCTCAGAGTTCGGCCGTACCCGCGCCACCGTCAGCGAGCACGGCCAGCTGCTGGCCGGGTGCAGCGATGAGCTCAATGTGTGGATGAGCCACGGCGACGCCGTCACCCGCGCCCCCCAGGGCTTCACCACCCTCGCCACCAGCCCGGGCGCGGACGTGGCCGCCTTCGAGGACGCCACCCGCCGCCTGGTCGGCGTGCAGTGGCACCCCGAGGTGAACCACAGCGAGCAGGGGCGCGAGATCATCGCCAACTTCCTGCGGCTCGCCGGTGTCCGCACCGACTGGAACGCCGCCAGCATCGTGGCCGAGCAGGTCGACCTGATCCGCCAGCAGGTCGGTGACGGTCAGGTGATCTGCGCACTGTCGGGCGGTGTCGACTCCGCCGTGGCCGGTGCCCTGGTGCAGAAGGCGATCGGCGACCAGCTCACCTGTGTCTTCGTCGACCACGGCCTGCTCCGCAAGGGCGAGGCCGAGCAGGTCAAGACCGACTTCGTGGCCGCCACCGGGGTCGACCTGGTCGTCGTCGACGCCTCGGAGCAGTTCCTCTCGGCACTGGCCGGGGTGAGCGATCCGGAGACCAAGCGCAAGATCATCGGCCGGGAGTTCATCCGGACCTTCGAAGCAGCGGCGGCCGAGCTGCACGCCGACCGCAAGGTCGAGTGGCTGGTGCAGGGCACCCTCTATCCCGACGTGGTCGAGTCCGGCGGCGGCGAGGGCGCGGCCAACATCAAGAGCCACCACAATGTCGGCGGCCTGCCCGACGACCTGGAGTTCCAGCTGATCGAACCACTGCGCGCCCTGTTCAAGGACGAGGTGCGTGCGGTGGGCTCCGAGCTCGGGCTGCCCGACGGGATCGTGTGGCGCCAGCCGTTCCCGGGCCCCGGCCTGGGCATCCGGATCATCGGCGACATCACCGCCGAACGACTGGCCATCCTGCGCGAGGCCGATGCGATTGCTCGCCAGGAGCTCACCGCTGCCGGACTCGACCGTGAGATCTGGCAGTTCCCGGTGGTGCTGCTGGCCGACGTCCGCTCGGTCGGGGTCCAGGGCGACGGGCGGACCTACGGCCACCCGATCGTGCTGCGTCCGGTCACCAGCGAGGATGCGATGACTGCGGACTGGGGACGGTTGCCGTACGAGGTCCTGGAGAAGATCTCGACCCGCATCACCAACGAGGTGCGCGAGGTCAACCGGGTCGTCCTCGACATCACAAGCAAGCCGCCGGCCACCATCGAGTGGGAGTGACCCACTCGACGGGACCGGCGACAGAGGTGGCCGTGACCGCGGTCAGCGCAGCCGGGTGGCGCGCTCCGGCAGGACGAACATCGCGATCAGGTACGCGATGATCGGGACACCGGTGAACAGGCTCACCACCACGGTGATGATCCTGACCACGCCCGGGTCGAGGTTGAGGTAGCTGGCCAGACCGGCGCACACGCCGGCGATGACCCGGTCGTCAGTGGAACGGACGAGTTCCTTGCCTGCCATGATCGTTTCTCCTTTGTCGGCGGACGGTTCTGCTTCGGTACTGGTGCTTGTCACTGATGTTCGTGCGGACAGTGGACAGCGGCGTCAGTGCGGGGGCCTGGTCGGACGGGAACGACGCTGGGACCAGACGATCCCCACCACTCCACAGAACACCAAGGTGAGCGGGGCCGCAATCTTGGCGACCTGCCACCACAGCCCCCAGGCCAGCGTCCCGAGCGTCGCTGCGGCGATGATCACGAAGACCAGACCGGCGACCAGGGACAGCCCGCTGGGCGCGCTGACGCGCCGTTTGCGCAGTCCGGGCCCACTCATGGATACCTCACCACGACGCTGCCGAGGTCGACATGGGCTCGGATGGTCAGCACCGGACCACCGCGCACCGACCTGACGTCATGCTGCTGGCTCAGATCAAGGCCGCTGCGGGCATCCTGGTCGAGCAGGGTGATCGAACCCAGGTCGGTGGTGGTGACGATGCGCAGGTTCGTGTCGGGAGGCACCACGATCTCGAGCTGACCCGAGTCCAGCGTGACCTCGTACGAGCCGTCACGGTCGACGTCCAGCTGACCGAGATCGATCCGCACCTGCCCGACGTCATAGGCGTCCGACTCGGGTAGGTCGTCCATCCGGACGTACTGCGCACCGGCGGCTTCGACGGGGGCGCCGGTGCCGGCCACGCCCATCCCGGGTGCGGTCATCGTCCCCAGCCCGATCAGGGTGAGGGCGGCGAGGCCACAGCCGACCGGCAACAGCCCACGGGCCCGTCCGGTCCAGGCCGACACCACCAGCGCCAGTCCGACGACCAGCAGGGCGGTGGCGGCATAGCCCGCCATCGGGACCGCGGCCAGGCCTGCGCTCTCGAGCATCGCCAGCACCACGACGGTGGCGCCGGCAGCGATGAAGGCGAGGGTACGGACCCGTACGGCGGCGGGACGGGGCTCCTTGGCCGCACGGTCCTTCACCGTGTGGGTGGCCCTGGCCTTCGTACGGGCCGGAGCCGGGGGTGGTGTGGGACGAGGCGGGACCGGCGCCTGGTGAGCCGACGGATGGGGCATCTGGTGCCACGTCGGAGCCGGCCCGGTGGGCGGCGGGACGTACGGCGGGAACTCAGGGTCCTGTTCCTGTGGCAGCGGGCCCCACGGTGCACCCGTGACGCCGTGCCCCGGGTCCACGGGTCCCGAAGCGCCATGGGCACCGTGACGATCCCCGAGCCCCGGAGCACCCTCACGATCCCCGAGCCCCGTCGAGGGGGCACTGCTCCGGTTGGCCTGACCACCCTGGGCCTTGCGCTTCTGGCCGGGACGGTAGATGCAGAAGTACCACAGCGCGGCGACGCCGATCACCGGTCCGGTGCTGACCGGCATCACCGGGCTGAGGACGATCAGGCTGATCAGGCAGAGCACCGACACGATCGCGATCCACACCGGGGTGGGCACCCTGCGTGCCGAAGGGATCGAGCGCATCAGCGGCGCTTCCTGCTGCCCGCGGACCGGCAACAGGGCCCATGCCGCGGCGTACAACACGGCACCGACTCCGGAGAACAGGCCGAGGACGACAGCTCCGACACGGACGAGCAGGGGGTCGATGCGCCAGCGGTCGGCGACACCTGCGCACACCCCGGCGAGTTTGCCGCGGTCTGTCACGCGGTCGAGATCCAGCCCCTGCATGCGCTCCATCTTTCCTCGCCGCGACCCAGCTTCCAATAAGGGTTCACCCCGAGATGCCCTCCTTCGCCGGCCGCGACGCCCCCGCAGGAGCAGATCACACCCCGTTTCGGGGCGATCCGGCCCCCTCATTCTGCTCACCGGGCCGTGAACCCGCTTGGAGCATCGGCGCCGACCGGTCAGACTGGTGGGGCGATGACGACCCACACCGGCCCCGGCGGCGACGGCGGCACAGACCGCCCGGCTCCTGTCGCGCCCGCCCACGGCGAGTTGGACGAGGCCACCGGAAGCGCCCCGGTGCCGGTCGGAGCCAACGGTGGCGACACCGGTCGACGCCGAGCCGTACGACTGGCCGACGGTGCGTGGCTGGGCGGAGTCTGCACGGGCCTGTCAGCCCATCTCGGCGTCCCGGTCCTGGTCTTCCGTCTCAGTTTCGTCGCCCTGTTCTGCACCCAGTTCATCGGGGCCCTGATCTATGCGGTGCTGTGGCTGGTGCTGCCCACCGCCACTCGGTCGCAGGCCCCCGGGTTGGAGGCCCACAGTCGCGCGGGGATGCGTCCATCGTCCTCGGGCCCGCAGGCCGCTGACGTCGCTTCGCTGATCGCTCTCGGCACGCTCGGGATCGGGATGGTCTGGTTGGTCCAGACGACCCCGTGGGCGGTGCCGCTGGGCATCTTCTGGCCGGTCACCGCCGCGTGTGCCGGAGCCGCCATGGTGTGGCGTCAGGCCGACCAGGGCCGACTGAACCCGGGAGCATCGCGGACTTGGTTGGACCGGCTGCTCGCCGGTGGCGGCTGGCCCGCCGTGCTGCGGATCGTGGCCGGGCTCGGCCTGATGGCGATCGCGATGACCATGATCTTCTTCGCCCAGGGGTCCTGGGAGCTGCTCAGCCAAGTGCTGGCGATGACGGCACTGGCGCTGGCCGGGCTGGCGGTGCTGTTGGCGCCGTGGGTGGCACGGTCACGGTCGGCCCTGGACGAGGCCCGGCGGGCCCGTGCGCAGGCCGATGCCCGCGCCGATGTCGCCGCGCACCTGCACGACTCGGTGCTGCAGACCCTGGCGCTGGTCCAGAAGCAGTCCCACGACTCCCGAGCGGTCGAGGCGATCGCCCGACGCCAGGAGCGCGAGCTGCGACGCTGGTTGTACGGCGACGAGGCCGACGACACCACGCTGAAGGCCGCCCTGACCTCAGCCGCGGCAGAGGTCGAGGACGAGCACTCCGTACCGGTGGAGATCGTCGTGGTCGGTGACCACGAGCTGACCACGGGGCTGCGGGCCCTGGTCCAGGCGGCCCGGGAGGCGATGGTCAACGCAGCCAAGCACTCGGGGGCCGACGTGATCGACACCTATGGTGAGGTGGACGGCGACACCGTGGAGGTCTTCGTCCGCGACCGTGGGCGAGGATTCGACCTCGACACCATCGCCGAGGACCGCCAAGGCGTCCGCGGCAGCATCATCAACCGCATGCAGCGCCACGGCGGGCAGGCCCGGATCCGGACCTCCCCCGACGATGGCACCGAAGTACGACTGGAGATGGAGACATGAGCGCAGACAACGAGTCCCCGGCTGCGGCCGAGACGTCCACCCCGAACCGGAACGGACGTCTGCGCGTGGTGGTCATCGACGACCACGCCATGTTCCGCAGCGGGGTGAAGGCCGAGATCGGCCGTGATGTCGATGTGGTCGGCGAGGGCCAGGACGTACCGAGCGCGGTGGAGGTCATCCGTACGACCAAGCCTGATGTCGTGCTGCTCGACGTCCACCTGCCCGGTGGCGGCGGGGTCGCCGTGCTCAAGGAGGTGTTGGCGGCCGACCCGGAGGCCAAGTTCCTCGGATTGTCGGTCTCGGACGCCGCTGAGGATGTGATCGGCGTGATCCGCGCCGGGGCCCGCGGCTACGTCACCAAGTCGATCAAGCCGGGCGATCTGGTCGATGCGATCCGACGGATCTCCGAGGGCGATGCGGTCTTCTCCCCCAGGCTGGCCGGCTTCGTACTGGATGCCTTCTCCGGCTCGATCGACATCGCCAGCGTGGACGAGGACCTGGATCGGCTCTCCAACCGGGAGCGCGAGGTGCTGCGCCTGATCGCCCGTGGTTACGCCTACAAGGAAGTCGCCAAGGAGCTGTTCATCTCGATCAAGACGGTCGAGACCCACGTCTCGAGTGTGCTGCGCAAGCTGCAGCTGTCGAACCGTCACCAGCTGACCCGCTGGGCGACCGACCGGAAGCTGGTCTGACCACACGGGCCTGACCAGCTGATCCGACCGAGGTCGGTCGCCGTCAGCGGAGTGTCAGCAGTGTGTCAACGGGGTGCCAGCGAGGGTCAGGCCCGGCTCTTGGTCACCTTGCCGTGGATGAACAGCACGATCAGGGCGCCGATGACGGCGGTGATCAGGGAGACGAACCAGTTGCTGTGCAGGGTGAAGTCGAATCCCTTGCCGGTGATGAGGTTGCCGAGCAGGCCGCCGAGCAGGGCGCCGAGCACACCCAGGACGATGGTCGCGAGGAATCCGCCGCCCTGCTTGCCGGGCTTGATCGCCTTGGCGATGGCGCCGGCGATGAGTCCGAGGATCAGGTAGAACACGATGGTCATGGCGGTCTCCTTCTGATGGTGCCCCTGTCGCCCGGTGGCGACGTGGTCGTGGGACCATCGGCCTCACACTACGCCGAACGGCGTGGTTCACCATGAGAGTTGCCCCCGAACGGCACCCGGGTGTGTCGCGCTCCGACCCGGGCTCAGGGGCCGTGTCGATCGGCTGATTGCGGGGCCGCCGCCAACGGGACCAGGTCCGCCCAGCAACGGTCGGTCCGCCCAGCAACGGTCCGTCCGCACAGCAACAGTGAGGTCCGCAATCGCCGGTGCGGGAACGCAACGCGTCGGCAAGGGGCGGACCCACCAAGCCCCTTGCTGACCTCACCAACCATGTGCGGACCTTCGTCCGTACCGGAGTTGGTCCAGGCTCGGAGGCGGGGGTGCATGCCCCTCGACGAGCTCGGGGATCGGACTGCGGGCCCCAGGTACGGAAGGCCGAGCTCCGAGGGCGGAGGTCCGCACAGCAACGGTGAGGTCCGCAATCGCCGGCGTGGGAACGCAACCCGTCGGCAAGGGGCGGACCCACCAGGCCGCGTGCTGACCCCACCAACCGTATGCGGACCTTCATCCGTACGAGCTGATCCGGAACGCAGACGGGAGTGCAGGCCCCTCGACGAGCTCGGGG